>JAFSRK010000271.1 GCA_017446165.1 Ruminococcus sp. | reverse complement strand
TCACTGCTGACCCAGATCATCGTGCTGGGACTGTTCCTCTTATTTATCAAGAACTCCTATATCGACACGATCGACTCCGTCCTCGGCGAGCTGAGCGATCTGGTGAAGAAGGCGGATATCGAAGCGCTGGTGAACTCGTGGATGATCGCCGGAGTGGTCGGCACCGCCACCGTCACCGCCTCGATGGACGCGCTGTCGGTCATGGTCTCCGACAAGCAGGAGAAGATCGACTATGACTACACCGCAAGCTCGGTCAAAAGCAGCGTCGTGGTACTCTCCTACTTCTCGGGAGCGGTGCTGTGCGCCCTGATCACGGGCTTGATCCTGCTCACGGCAGGCCTTGTATTTCTTGCGCTGACAGGCACCTTCGTCCTGACCGCCGTCGAGATCATCTCGATGTACGGCTTGGTGGTGCTGGGTTCGGTATCGGGAACCGTCGTTCTGATGACCATCATCAGCTTTTTCAAAAAGAGCAGCACCTTCTCGGCATTCAGCGTGATGGTATCGGCGGCGATCGGCTTCGTCGTCGGCGCCTACATCCCGGTGTCCCAGTTCGGCGAGACCACCCAGACCATCGTCAACCTCGTCCCCGGCTCCCAGATCACCGCGCTGATGCGCCAAATGCTGGTTTCCCCGACGATCGAGAACATCAGCAAATCGCTGGCAGGTAAAGATCACGGACAGTTCAAGGAGGCTGCGGAGCAGCTCTTCGCCATCAGGCTCAACCTCTTCGGCAACGAAGTGGACACGACGTTCATGCTGATCTACTCGGCGGCGGCGATCATCCTCTTCATCGCGCTGAACATCGTGCTGTTCCGCTTCTCCTCGAGAAGAAAATCATGATCACGCTTCGGCAGGATCGGCTTTAGTCGGTCCTGCTGTTTTTTTATGAAAAAAACTTGGATTTTTTCGATAAAATCATGACAAATCCGCGCTGATACATTATAATATAGGATGTATAATAATGCATAAGGAGTGATCCCCATGGATGGCATCATTGAAAGAATCGTTCAGAATGTCAGAGACTACCCTGACTTCCCTGTTATCAACGACAGCGTGTCGAACACCGGCTACACCTTCAGCGAGCTGGATCTTGCCGCGCGCAGGATCGCCTCGAAGCTCAGCCGCCTCGGCGTATCGCGCCGCGACTTCGTGACCATCGAGCTGCCCCGCAACAAGGAATACATCGCCTCGATGTACGCCGTGTGGATGGTCGGCGCGGCATTTGCGCCGCTCTCGCCGAACTATCCCGAGGATCGTCTCGCCTACATCCGTGAGAACTGTCACGCGAAGGCGACTATTAACGAAAAGTTCCTGCGCGGCATAGAGAATGAAGCCCCGCTCGACGAGATCGCCTATCCCGATCCCTCCGATCCCTCGCTTCTGATCTACACCTCCGGCTCGACCGGAAAGCCCAAGGGCGTTCTCCACTCCCACGCGTCGATCTGTGACTCCGTTCTGCGCTATATCGGCTATATCGACGTCCCCGAGGGTTCCCGCGCGGCGCTCGGTGCGCCGTTCACCTTTGTCGCCTCGGTACAGGGCATCTTCGCCCCGCTTTGCTCGCGCATCTCGGCGTACCTCATGCCGTTTGAGGCGATGCGCGATCCGGTGCTGCTCGCGGACTACATCTATGACAATCAGATCAACCGCACCTTCATCAGCCCGAAGATGCTCCGCGTCTTCAAGCAGAAGGGCGATTCGCTGAAATATGTCTTTACCGGCAGCGAGCGCGTTTCGAACATCTACAGCGACGAGTACGAGATCTATGTCATGTACGGACAGACCGAGTCCGCCGGCGCGGTACTCGCCTACAAGATCGAGAAGCCCCTCGACAACACCCCCATCGGCAGGCCGTTCGGCGATGTGCGCGCCTACATTCTCGACGAAAGCGGCGCCGAAGCCGACGAAGGCGAGCTGTGCCTTGCGGGTATCTTCTCCGACGGCTATCTGCACCTCGAGGAACAGACCGCCAAGACCTTTGTCGACAATCCCTTCAAGGAGCGCGACGGCTTTGACAAGCTGCTCAAGACCGGCGACATCGTCAGGCGCCTCGACGACGGCAACATCCTCTTCCTCAACCGCAAGGACTGGATGGTCAAGATCAACGGTCAGCGCGTCGAACCCGGCGAGATCGAAGCCATCATCAAGAACACCGACAGCATCCACGACGCCGCGCTCAAGGACTTCAAGAACCAGTACGGTCAGGTCTACCTTGTCGCCTACTACGTCGAGGATTCTCCCGTCGACCCGGAGGATCTGAAAGCCTCGATCGGCGAGAAGCTCCCCTCCTACATGATCCCCGCATTCTTCGTCAAGCTCGACCGTCTCCCCGTCAACGCGAACGGCAAGCTCGACAGAAACGCCCTCATCGCTCCCGAAGCAGGCAGCTTCAAGAATGAATACATCGCTCCCGAGACCGATATGCAGAAGGTCCTCTGCTCCGCGTTCGAAGCCGTCCTCGGCGTCGAGAACGTCGGTGTGGACGATGATTTCTTTGCCCTCGGCGGCGACTCGATCAAGTGCGCCATGGTCGCCGAGAAATGCGGCGTCTACAAGATCACGACCGCGGATATCTTCGCGGGCAAGACACCGCGCATGATCGAACGCCTCCTGATCAAGAAAGCGAGCGCGAAGACCCGCGTCAAGAAGGAAACCAAAGCCCGCGTCTATCCGCTGACGCCCTTTGAGCGCGGCATGTACCTCGAGCAGAAGCTCAACGAGAACTCCACCGTCTATAACCTCAACATCGCCGCCATCATCAAAGGCTCGGATATGGATACCGTCAAGAAGTCGCTGAACAGCGTGTTCAAGGCGCACGAGGCGTTCACCTCCTACTACGGTGAGGAAAACGGTCTGCCGGTACGCATCCTCTGTGACAAGCTCCCCGAGATCGTCGAGAAGACCGCCGACAGCCGCGACGAGGTCATCGCGATCATTGATGACTACGCCGTCCCCTTCAACCTCAACACCGGCATCCCCGTCCGCCCGACCCTGTACGCGGTATCGGACGGCAGCATCATCCTGCACCTCGCGATCCACCACATCGCCTTCGACGGCGGCTCGGCAAAGACCTTTGTCAGCGAGCTGATCGAGGGACTCAACGGCAACGAGGTCACCGCCTCAGAGATCGACCTCTCCGACCTCTGTGACGACTCTGCCGAGGACAAGCACGACAGCGGCATGGCGTTCTACAAGGAGCTGTTCAAGGACGGCGTGCCTGTCAACGAAATGCCCGTCAAGGGCAAGCGGCCGAAGGTCCATCCCCTCTCCGACCGCGAGATCGCCTTCGACTATGACAACGAAGAACTCAAAGCCATCGACAACACCGCGCGCCGCTACAGCGTGACCGAGTTCGAGCTGATCTTCTCAGCCGTTTCGATGGTGCTGGGTAAATATACCGCGTCCGAGGACGTCGTCCTCGGCATCCCGACCAACATGCGCCCGAACGACGCCGACGACGTCATCGGCATGTTCGTCAACACCGCTCCCGTTCGCGTCAAGCCCAAGAGAGCCGCCGCGATCACCGATTATCTCAGCTCCGTCAGCGAGGCTGTCCGCAACGCCACCTACGGCGCGTCCCTGCCGTTCGAGGAGGTCGTCGGCGAGTTCGTCAAACAGCGCGACGAATCCCGCAATCCGATCTTCGACGTCAGCGTGAACTTCATGTGGAACCCGCCCGCGTATGATCAGAACGGTCTGAGCGTGGAGCTTTATGCCCCGCTGCAGAAGATGAGCCGCGACATCGGCATCGTCATTCGAAAGGGAGCGAACGGACTGCATTTCATGGTGCAGTATTCCTCCGAGCTGTTCGATGATACTGTCATCGAAAACTTCATCGCCCAGCTCAGACACACCATCTCCCTGCTCTCCGGCGACGCTGTCACCGTCCGCCATGCGCTGGCGCTTCCCGCCGACCAGCAGGAGAAGCTCGACAGCTTCAAGACCGAGGCGACCGAGGAGCTGACCGTCACCTTGCTGCACAAGCTCTTTGAGAAAGCCGCCGAGGAGAACGCGGACAAGACCGCGCTGATCGCTCAGGACAAGACCCTCACCTACCGCGAGCTCAACGAGAGCGCCAACATCGTCGCCCACAACCTGATCGACAAGGGGATCAAGGTCGGCGACAGCGTCGCCCTCCTGCTGCCCAGAGAAAGCTGCTTCTTCAGCTGTATGTTCGGCGTGAACAAAGCCGGCGCGGCGTTCATCCCCTGTGATCCCCAGTATCCCGCCGACCGTATCAACCATATCATCACCGATTCCGAGGCGTCCTTCATCATCACCACCGCCGACAAGCTCGCGGATTATCCCGCCGAGAAAGCGATCGACGTCGCCGATATCCTCAGCGGCTCCGATACCGCGAACCCCGACGTTAAGATGAGCGACGACGACCTCAGCTATATGATCTACACCTCCGGCTCGACCGGAAAGCCCAAGGGCGTTATGCTGCGCCACAAGGGTATCTGCAACTACCTCATGCCCCACCCGGCGAACACCCACATGTATCATATCAAGCACGACGTCACCACCTACCTCTCCGTCACCACCATCTCCTTTGACATGTCCTTCAAGGAGCATACCGCCGCGTTCTGTAACGGCAAGACGCTGGTATTCGCGGGCGAGGATGAGATGAACGATCCCCGCGCGCTCGCCGAGCTGATGGCGAAATACGACGTCGACTGTATCAACGCCACTCCCTCGCGCTTACAGCAGTACATGGACTACGCGCCGTTCAAGGAGGCTCTCGCAAAGTGCAAGCTCGTCATGTCCGGCGGCGAGGGCTATCCGATGTCCCTGCGTGACAGCATCAAGGCATGCTCCGACACGATCCGCATCGTCAACACCTACGGTCCGACCGAGATCACCGTATCCTGCAACGCGGCTGATCTGACCGACGCAGACTATGTCACCGTCGGCAGACCGCTGCTCAACTACAACGAGATCATCGTCGACAAGTTCGGCGATCCCGCACCCTACGGCGTGATCGGCGAGCTGTACATCGGCGGCGTGGGCGTCGCTCGCGGCTACCGCAACCTGCCCGAAAAGACCGCCGAAGCCTTCGTCACCTATGACGGACAGCGCATGTACCGCTCCGGCGACTATGCCAAGTGGG
>JAFSRK010000270.1 GCA_017446165.1 Ruminococcus sp. | reverse complement strand
TGAGACCGGTGAAAGGAGAGTTTCATGAAGACAAAAGAAAAAGAATTCTGTCGGCTGATGGCTGTCGGCGGCGATCCGCTCACGGCGGCGCGCAAGGCGGGCATCAGGCATCCCGAACAGAAGTGGCAGGCGCTGGTGTGCCGCGAGGACATCGCCGCCGAGATCAGGAAAAACGCGAAGGCTCTGCGCGCGGTGTATGAGGACACGGCGGTTTGCTCTTTGTATCGGCTGTCCTTCGGCAGACCGAACGACGCCTTGCGGCTGTTGTATCACGAGGACCCGACCGACGGGGAGCTTGACGCGCTGGATCTGACCTCGGTCGCCGAGATCAAGCGCACCAAGGACAAAAGTGTGGAGGTAAAATTCTTTGACAGAATTAAAGCGACGGATAAGCTGCACGAAGTGATGAATTCTTCAGGAGAATCCAACTCCGCAGGCGGACTGCTCGACGCGATGCGCCTCTCCGCCGAAACACTCGGCAGGCTCGCACGGACCGAGGGCGATACCGATGGATTATAAGCCGTTTTCCGAAAAGCAGCTTAAAGCGCTTTTCTGGTGGGCCGACGGCTCGGGATATGAGCATCATGACGCGATCATATGTGACGGCGCAGTGCGTTCGGGCAAGACGTTCTCGCTGTCGTTATCGTTCGTGATGTGGGGTATGCTGAGCTTCAATCAAGCCTCTCTCGGCTTTTGCGGCAAAACCATCGGCGCCCTCCGTCGCAACGTGATTGTCCCGATCCTGCCCTGTCTCAGGGAGATGGGCTTCGCCGTCGAGGATCAGGTGTCCAAGAACCGCCTGACGATCCGCTATCGCGGGCGGGAGAATCTCTTTTATCTTTTTTCGGGCAAGGACGAGGGCAGCGCTTCGCTCGTGCAGGGAATCACTCTGTCGGGCGTGCTGTTCGACGAGGTGGCGCTCATGCCGCGTTCCTTTGTCGAACAGGCGCTGGCGCGTTGCTCGGTCCAAGGATCGCGCTTCTTCTTCAACTGTAACCCCGAATACCCTTCTCACTGGTTTTATCGGGAGTGGATCAAAAAGCGAGCGGAGAAAAACGCTCTGTATATCCACTTCCGTATGCGGGACAACCCCTCTCTCTCACCAAAAATGCTCGACCGGTATCAAAAGCTCTATACCGGCGCCTTTTACAAGCGCTTTGTCGAGGGTGAGTGGGTGAGTGTCTCGGGAGCTGTCTATCCGTTCATGGATGACAGCAGCATGTATGTCCCTGTTCCTCATGTCGACTTTGACGGGTTCTGTGTCTCCTGCGATTACGGCACGGTGAATCCGACGTCGCTCGGCTTGTGGGGCAGCCACGGCGGGGTATGGTACCGGATCGCGGAGGATTACTATGACGCGCGCAAGGAGGGACGCTCGAGAACCGACGAGGAGCATTACCAAACGCTCGAACGACTCGTCGGCGACAGGAGAGTCGAGACCGTTATCGTCGACCCCAGCGCCGCAAGCTTCATCGAGGTTATCGAACGACACGGACGATTTGCGGTAACGCGGGCGGATAACAGCGTCGTCGACGGCATCCGAAAGACCTCTCAGGCGCTCTTTGACCGCGAGGTCGTGATCTGTGACACCTGTGTCGACGCGATCCGCGAGTTCTCGCTCTATCGCTGGGACGAGGACAAGCCCTCGGATACCGTCATCAAGAGGGACGACCACGCCATGGACGACATACGTTATTTTGTCAGCTATCTCAAACAGGCTGACAGCAGTATTCACTGCGCTTTTGTAGAACGGTAGCTTTTCTACCGAAAGGGAGGTAAGCGATTGAAACTATTTTCCGCTAAAAAAAACAGCGGCTCTCCCGCGGTACAGACCTGTACCGCAGCCGACAGGGGCGGCATCATCCCCTTTTTGTACCGCACACGAAATCCCGCCGAGTATCGACTCTATCGCGAACTTCGGGAGCGTGTGCCGGTGATCGACGCGGCGATCATGAAGATCATCCGCCTGATAGGCGACTTCGACTTCGTCTGTGAGGATGAAGGGTCCTACCGTGCTTTGAGGGACTTTTCCGACACCGTCCGCGTCGGCGGCGTCGGCGTCGGACTCAGTCAGTTCGTCGACTGCTATTTCGACGAGCTGTTGACCTGCGGCATGGCGGTGGGTGAGATCGTCCCCGCTGTCGACGGCAGATCGGTCGCGGCTCTCTATAACGCGCCCGCCGATTCCGTGGAACTGAAGGCGGGCGACAGTCCGCTCGATGTCCGCATTTTGGCAAAGGGCGTCGGTGTGCCGCACGAGGTCGAGCATCCTGAGCTGATCTGCATCAGCCTCTTGAACCCCGAGCCGGGAACGCTCTCGGGCAACTCGATCTTAAAGGGTCTGCCGTTTATCAGCGACATCCTGATGAAGATCTTCGACAGCGTAGGTCAGAACTTTGAACGCGCGGGCAACGTGCGCTTTGCCGTGACCTACAACCCGCCCGCAGGCGCTTCTCAGCTGAATTCCAAACAGCGCGTCGAGGAGATCGCCTCACAGTGGAGCCGCGCGATGCGCGACAAATCGCGGGTCTGTGACTTTATCTCGGTCGGCGACGTGAGCATCAGGGCGATCGGCGCGGACAACCAGATCCTCGACTGTGACATTCCCGTCAGGCACATCCTCGAGCAGATCGTCGCGAAGCTGTCGATCCCGCCGTTTCTGCTGGGCTTTTCGTGGTCGACGACCGAGCGCATGTCCGCTCAGCAGGCGGATATCCTGACCTCGGAGATCGATTATTACCGCTCGCTGCTCACGCCCGTGATCCTGAAGATCGCGCGCACCTATCTCAGACTCTGCGGGCTTGATCCCGCGGTGGAGATCGAGTGGAGCAACATCAGCCTGCAGGATGAAACCGAGCTCGCGTCGGCACGCCTCGACAATGCCCGCGCCGCTCAGATCGAAGCAGCATTGACGGAGGTGAAATCATGAAAAACGGAATGGTGATCAAGAATATGTCCGCGCCGGATATCACCGACGAGATGGCGCTCGTCAACACCTATTCGCGCCGCGAACTCAGCCCCGAGGAGGTCTATCTCTTCACGGTGGCGCTGTGTGACAACGACATCGACCGCGACAACGAACGCTTCACGGTGGAATCGCTCTTTGCACTCGAGAAGCTCTTCGTCGGCAAGACGGGCATCATCGACCACGATCCCACCGCCAAGAACCAGAAGGCGCGCATCATCTCGTGCAAGGTCGAGAGCGTCGAGGGTCGGAAGACCGCGCTCGGCGACGACCTCTTCCGCCTGACGGCACGCGCGTATATCCGCCGCACCGAGGCGAACGCGGAGCTGATCGATCAGATCGAGGCGGGCATCGTCAAGGAGGTATCGGTCGGCTGCAGCGTGGAGAAGACCGTCTGCTCCGTCTGCCGCAACGACATGCGCTCACCCGCCTGCACCCACATCAAGGGTCGCGTATACAGTGGTGAGCGATGCTTCGGCGAGCTGTGCGAGCCGACCGACGCCTATGAGTTCAGCTTCGTCGCCGTACCGGCTCAGCGAGCTGCCGGCGTCATCAAGTCAACGGTAAAGGAGACCCAGATGGAGAGTATCAAATCAGTTCTGGAATGCGAGAAGGATATCCTCCTCGCAAAGAGCGACCTCGACTCGCTCAGAGAGTATATCGCTCAGCTCGAGAAACAGGCACAGTTCGCCGACGCTTACAAGGTCCAGCTGCGCGAACAGCTCAAGAAATGCCTGCAGAGCCGTCAGATCGAGCTGGAATATGCCGCAGAAAAGAGCATCATCGAGAAGCTCGACGTCGACGAGCTGCAGGCGCTGATCAAGGCGATGGACAAGCAGTCCTCGGCGCCCTGTATGCCTCAGCTCATGAGAACCGCTGACGGCAATACCGTCGGCAACACCGAATTCAGAATCTAACGGAGGTAATGTATGAATATCAAATTTTCCGGCTTCAATGAAAACGTGCTGACCTTTGAGTATACCGGTACGCTCAACGCGGGCGATCTCGTCAAGATGAGCGCGTCCGCAAAGGTCATGAAGGCAGGCACAGGCGACGTGTTCATCGGCAAGTGTATCCACACCCGCGACGGCTATGCCGCCGTCCAGACGGAGGGCTATGTCGAGATGAAGAAGAGCGGCAACATCATCGTCGGGTACAACAAGCTCGTCGCCGCAGCAGACGCTGTCAAGGCAGCCGAGAGCGGCATTGACCGCCTTGTCATCTATGTCGACGACACGACCGTCGGCTTTATTCTGTAAGGAGGGAACACCATGGCTAATTTTGAAACCATCAATCTTGAAAAGGGTATGTACCAGAGCGGCAAATCGCTCACCGAGGTGCTGGAAGCCCTTGACCCCAGCGAGAACTACAAGGGTACCGCGCTTGAGGGACTCGACGCGTTCTCCCGCCAGCTCAAGCGCTTTGACATCAAGGTCAGCGGCAAGGGCTCGGATACCGTCGAGAAATTCTTCATGACCTCCAACTCCGCCGCGTTGTTCCCCGAGTATGTCAGCCGCGCAGTATACAGCGGCATGGAGGAAGCGGACGTCCTCTCTGACGTTGTCGCCACCGTCACCAAGATCGACGGCATGGACTACCGCTCCATCACCTCGACCCCGACCGAGGACGAAAAGGCGCTGATGAAGGTCGCCGAGGGCGCGTTCATCCCCACCACCGAGATCAAGACCAACGACAATCTCGTCAAGCTCCACAAGCGCGGCAGAATGCTCGTGTCCAGCTATGAGGCGCTGCGCTTCCAGCGCATCGATCTCTTCACCGTGACCCTCAAGCAGATCGGCGCCTATATCGCCCGCGCCCAGCTCAAGGACGCTGTCGACGTTATCGTGAACGGCGACGGCAACAACAACGCCTGCTCCACCGTCAGCGCGGCGACCTCCGGCTCTCTGAGCTATGCCGACCTGATCGCCCTGTGGGGCGCGCTGGCTCCCTATGAGCTGAACACCATCCTCGCGCCCACCGACGCGATGAGCAAGCTGCTCGCTATCTCCGAGATGAAGGACGCCGTCGCAGGTCTGAACTTCCAGGGTACCGGCAAGATGATCACCCCGCTCGGCGCGAACCTGATCCACACCACCGCCGTCAGCGGCTCGAATATTATCGGTCTCGACAAGAACTGCGCCCTCGAGATGGTCGTCGCGGGCGAGGTTGTCACCGACTATGACAAGCTGATCGATCGTCAGCTCGAGCGCGCGACCATCAGCTCCATCGCGGGCTTTGCCAAGATCTTCACCGGCGCTTCCAAGAAGCTGAGCTACTAAGGGAATGTGGCACTATGAGCTTGAACGAAATCATCGAACGCTTCACTCTGGTGTCGGGCTATGAGAGAAAGGAAATCTCGCGCTTCTTGCCGATCATCATCGACTGCAAGGAGTATTTCGAGAGCCGTATCAGCCGTGAGCTGAGCCGTGTTGATCAGCGCCGCGCCGTACATGCCTGTGCGGTATATGCCTACTATCGCATCAGCCGGCTGGCGCTGGAGACCGGGATCGCCAACTTCAAGGCGGGCGACGTCCAGATCGTTACGGACGATAACCCGGGTACCGCGTCGGCGCTCTGGGAAGAGGAAAAAGCCGCCGTCGCCGATATCGTCGACGTCGACGACGGTTTCTCGTTCAAGGCGGTGAGCGTATGAATATCCATACCACGTTCAAAAGCGTTCTCAGACGCTACGGCAGTACGGTCGTCATCCGCAGAGGCGGCAGGACAGAGGTCACCCGTGCCTTTGTCCAGCCGCTCAGGCGGCGCCACCGCCTCTATATTAACGACAAGGTGATCCCCGCGGGCTATTTTGACAACGCCTACAAGCTGTATATCGGCGACTGTGAGCATCATTTCAGCTACGGCGACGGCGCCGTCATTTCCTGCAAGGGTGAGGAATACACCGTCGTCACCGGTGAAGAATTCGTTGTCGGCAACGACGAGGTCTATGTCTGGGCGATCCTGTCGCCGAAAAAAGAGTTGAAGGAGGATGACTATGACGTCATTGATTGATAATAATATAGACGAGCTGATCAAGCGCGTCAGCGCGCGTACCGCCGTGTCGGACATGGTGTTCATGACGGCTTATCCTCCGAGAGCGCTCGCGAATCCCATCGATAAATACACCGTCGCCGTCAATAACACCGGCGTCAAGGTCGCTCAGACCTTTGTCGGCGAAGCTGTCGGCAGAAGCAAGCGGGGCAGGCTTTATGACGTCGAGCTGACGCTGAGGGTCTATGCCCCGCGCAACACCGC
>JAFSRK010000269.1 GCA_017446165.1 Ruminococcus sp. | reverse complement strand
GACATATCTGACGGTGAAGCTGAGCTTTTGTCCGCTGTTATTGCGGCTGATCGGGACGTCTATGACGTTCTTGTCCGAGTAGCCCATGAGCTTCCAACTGCTGCCGTAGGTGCCGCCTTTGACGAACACAGCCAGCGGATACTTCGGTGTAAAAAAGCTGATGAAACCGGAGTATCCGGATTTGTCAGTGTACGTTGTCAGCCTTACGCCGCCTGCAATATTCTCGACCTTGGTCACGTCAGGAGTGAAGAATCGCCAACAAGTGAAACCGGAAGTATTATATCCGCTGATGAAGTTCCCCTTTTTATCCATCGCGCGAACCGTGTATACGACTTTTGTCAACATCGGCGCGCCGATGTAGTCATAGTAGAGCTTGTCCGTATCAGCGAGCTTTTTCCAGTTCTTGGCGTTGTCGATCTTACAGAACACGCGGTATTTATAGGCGTTCGGATAGCTGTTCCATGTGATGCGAACGCCGTCCTTTGTCACGTTGACGGCTTTCAGCTTGGGATATCCTGCCGCAGATGTCTCTGCAAGATCAGCCGCGCTGACAGCTACGGTACATGTGCTGACAGCGATCAGCATGACGAGGATCAAGCTCATGATTCTTTTCATACAGATCTCTCCTTATAATAAAAGTGCGCACAACCGAAGTCATGCGCACGAAAAACGCAATGCCCCGATTGCTGCGACACAATTTCATTACATGCTTCAACACAAACAAGTATGACTAAGGGAGCATGCATTTTTTCCTGAAATAAGAAAAATGCATACTTTAGCTTGTGTTGAAAATATGAAATTATGTCGCAAGTTCATTATAGCATACGGATTCCGTATTTGCAATACAATTCAATGATAACCGCACATTATTTGCTTATTTGACACAGACGTTTTCCGGGTGTATAATAAAAATAATAAATGATAGGAGGTATCATTATGGCTGATATCAAGAAAGCATGGAAACAGACCGCAAAATCCTTCATTCTCGCCTTCAACGATCTCGGCGTATCGCTGGCTGAGTCCGCGAAGCTCGGCATCGACAAGGCTGTTGAATGGGCGCGCAAGGACAACCCGCATTATGAAGCAGAGGGAGCGGAGGTTCCGACTCCCGAGGAGCCTGTCGCTGAGGCTGCACCCGAAGATGACGCCGAACCAGCAAATGAAGCTGAGCCTGCCGCTGAAACTACTGCGTCTGCCGAATAAACCATATTGTACAAAGAAGCCGCTTTCGATCATCGAGAGCGGCTTTTACTGTTATTGAACATGATTGTTTGTACTGTTCGCGATCTCTGCAGCCTGAGCCTGCTGCTCCGCCTGCATGATGCTCGCGATGGATGCTTTGTCAAGCTCGAGGGTGTCGTCTGCGGCCTTCGATTCGTCGGCAAAGGCATCGAATTCATTTTGCTTGACCTTCAAAAGCTCCATGATCCTCTCGTCGACGGTATTGTCACACAGCAGTCGGTATACCAGCACCGACCGAGCCTGACCCATGCGGTACGCGCGTGAGATCGCCTGATTCTCGATGGAGGGCTTTAACTGCGGTTCGCACATGATGACGACCGACGCGCTCTGGATATTCAGCCCCGTTCCGCCCGACTGGATCTGTGCGATCAGCGCGGAACCGGAGGGCGCCTTGTCGAATTCGTCGATGATCTCCTGACGGCGTGCGGGTGTGACCGATCCGGTGATCGGCTCCATGCAAGCGTCGCCGAGCATCGCGGCGATCTTGCCGATGGTGTCGAGGAAGAAGGAGAAGATCAGCACCTTACGTTCCTGCTCCTTAGCGTCCTCGATGATCTCGAGCAGTCGGCGCGCCTTGGATGAATCGTTCAGATCCTCCACGTTCCATGAGACTCTGCGTGCCGCCATGAAATTCTGCTCCGCGATCGCCTCCTGATAGATGTGCTTTTCTTTCTCCATCAGGTTACACCATTCACAGCTTTCCACCAGCTCCGGCAGTTCGGTGAGAACATCCTCGCGCTTTCTGCGGTAGTAGACAGGCGCGACCGCCTCGCGGAACTGTGGGGCAGAGGAGAGGGACAACATCGGACGGATGGTGTCGGCGACGTCTGTGTTGAGAATGTTGATCAGCGTCGCCATTTCCTCTACGCGGTTTTCGAGCGCGGTACCGGTCATGAACAGCAGTCTTTCTGCGCGTGTGCAAAGGTTCTTGACGTTCTGTGTACGCTGTGCGGAGGGGTTCTTGATATAGTGCGCCTCGTCGACGGTCAGCATCGTGATCTTGAAGCTCTCCGGCAGATCGAACACCGCTGTCGTTTCATATGTCGTGACCGCAACACCGCCTCCGTCCAACCACTGTTGCAGCTCAGATTCTTTGTTGTTTCCGTGAACCTCGGTGACAGGCAGATCGCTGTGCTTTGCGATCTCTCGGCACCAGTTGGTCATGACTGATGCGGGACATACGACGGCAAAATACGTCGCGCCCTCGTTCCGAAGATGTACCATCGTCGCGATAGCCTGAACGGTTTTTCCGAGACCCATCTCGTCGCCGAGCAGGATCCTCTGCTGAGAAACGGCGTATTTCACGCCCCATTCCTGATAACGGCGCAGGGTGCATTTGAGTCCATCGAGATTCAGTGCAACGTCCGCGACAGTTTGTGCCAGATCCTCGGGAAGTCCGTAGATATCATCACCCGATCCGACTCGGTCGGGTTCCAAGGTTTCCAGCAGATTGATATAGGTGATGCTGTCAGCGGTGAAATCCTCCCATGCTTTAGCAGGGGAGACGTAGCCGAACTGCCGCAGGGACGTACTCAGTGAATCGTTCAGCGGTTTGAGACTCTCATCGGATAGGATCTGTGACAGCGTAGCGCAAGCCGCGTCGGATTTAGCTCTCTGATCAGTGGATGCGAACATCCATTTCAGTCCGCCTGTCGCAGGCTTAGCTTTCTCAAAAGCCTCTGTCAGTGCGCTGTCATAATACTGCTTGAACATCGCTGCATTGTTGACTGCAGGCAGGATCATTTTGTATTGACACAGCGCGGTGACAAGCGCGGTCGCTTCCGGGTTCTTATCGTCCGCGCTCAGGCGGATCTTAGCGCCTTCCTGCGCGGTTTTAGCGATCGAATCAGCTGCATTTTTGATATCCTGAGCGCTCTCGGGACTGATGCCGTTGATCGCAGATATGCGCGACGGTTGTGCTTTGAGGATGTCAGAGATTGTGTGGTAGCCTGCGTCATGCAGCGCTTTGACCCTGATACCCTTCTT
>JAFSRK010000268.1 GCA_017446165.1 Ruminococcus sp. | reverse complement strand
GTTGGTGTAGCCGACGATCGCGACGGTGATCACGCCGTCCTTGTCGCGGCGTTCCCTGAGCTGTTTTCTGTGATCCTCCACATCCCTGAGCTGGGCTTTGAGAGTCTCCATCTTGCGCTTGATGTGACGGCGGTCGGTCTCAAGCTTCGATTCACCGGGGCCGCGCGTGCCGATACCGCCGCCGAGTCGTGACATCTCCACGCCCTTGCCGGTCAGTCGGGGCATCATGTATTTCAGTTGAGCCAGCTCGACCTGAATCTTGCCCTCGCGGGATTTGGCACGCAGGGCAAAGATATCGAGGATGAGCATCGTGCGGTCGATGACGCGCACATCCGTCACCTGTTCGATGTTGCGGATCTGGATCGGAGACAGCTCGAGATCAAAGATGATCAGGTCGATATCCTCGTTCTCGCAGTATTCCTTGATCTCCTCGAGCTTGCCCGATCCGACACAGGTCGCCGGGTCAAGCCGCTGGAGCTTCTGGGTAATGGCGGCGACAGGGATCGCGCCCGCCGATTCGGTCAGCTCGAACAGCTCCGCAAGCGACGCCTCGGCGTCATAGTCGCCGGTATCCGCTTCTACGAGCAGAGCGCGGGTCGGCTGTTGTTCCGTGATCGTATATTCCATAAAAATCTCCGATATATGTATAGATTAATCCATGTGTATGTGATATAATCATTATACACGATCAAAATGAATTTGCAACCTTGATATCGTCAGAAATCAGGAATCGGGTGAGGGCGGAGTCCTCCCGACATTGTCCGTTGTCAACTTTCAATTGTCAATTATATCAAAAGGTACATCAGCGCCAATATCAGGTTCATATCCGCGCCGTCCTTCATCAGGATGACGAGCAGGAGCATGATCAGGCTTTGTTCCTTATCCTTGAAGAGGAGATCGAGCAGCCCCTCCCGCTTTTTGACAGGCGGCAAAGGTTCTTCTTTCGGTTCGGGCTTCGGCTCGGGGATCGGTTCGGGTTCCGGCGGCTTTCGCGGCGGATCACGCCGACGGCGGTCGAAGGAGGAGTACATCCGCGCGACGCGGTCGAGCGCCTCTTGTTCGAGTGAGCTTTGCGGCATCGTATCACCTACAGATCAAACAGATTCATTTCACGCAGCAGCGGCAGCAGCCTCATCATTCTCAGCATCTTCTGCGCCTTGTCGAGCTTTTCCTTTCGCTCCTCGCTGAGAAAGGGTCGGATCGCCTCGAGCAGGCGCGTGGTATCGTCCTCCTGCTTGAGTGATCCCATCAGCGGCATCAGTCCGCTCATCATTGACAGGGCATCCGTCGGCTCGGGCTTCTTCGGGGCGGCAGGCTCGCTATGTACGCCCGACGGTTCAACGCCGAGCTGGGACGCGAGCTGTGCGATCTCCTTCATCGCCTGAGGGTCGCTGAGGATCCCGCTGAGCTTTTCATTCAGGTCATCCATATCAGCCCATCAGCCTTTTGATGATCGCCTTCGCCTGCGGAGTGTTCAAAAACTGCTTCGCCGCTTCCTCGTCGCTGAGTACCGCTTCGAGCTTCTTTGCCTGTGCGGGTTCCATTTTGTTCAGCAGCTTTGAGTAGTTGGAGCTTTGCACAGCGTTCTTGATCTCGCTTTCGGGCGTACCCATGCGCTCGCTGAGTTTTTTGATCAAAGCGTCGATCTGTTGTTTGTCAGCCATCGTATTCACCTCACTGATTTACTCTTTACTATACTATGCAATAAGGAGAAAAATATGAAAATAATCGTTGTTTCCGACACCCACGGCTCCCGCGACGCGCTGAAACGAGTCATGGAGCTGAACAGCAACGCCGACGTTGTTGTCCACTGCGGCGACAGCCGCGGCGAGATGGAAGAGATCAAGATGCGTTATCCCGACAAAAAATACTATGAGGTCGCCGGCAACTGCGATTTCGGCTCGCCCCTTCCCCTGACGCTGACCTTTGAATGTGACGGCTTCAAATACATGGTCACCCACGGTCACGCCTACAACGTCAAGTTCGGGTTGGGCAAGCTCTACTATGCCGCCAAGGAAGCGGGCGCGGACGCAGTGTTCTTCGGTCACACACACAGCGCGTGCGACGATGAGGTCGAAGGTCTCCGCCTGATCAACCCCGGCGCATGCGGCGGAATCGGAGCGACCTTTGCGGTCGTCGAGACAAAGAACGGTCAGATGCTGACCAACATCGCGCATCTGAAAGGATAGTTGGCAGTTGGTGGTTAGTAGTGATATTTACGGACGAGGTCAAAGCCCTCCCTATAAACTACCAACCACTAACCATCATCTACCAACTAAATTAATAGTAGCTTTTTTATCACATCTATGTTATAATAGAGTTTAAAGGCGGTGAGGATGTGAGCATTTCTCTGAGGAAAGAGAACGAAGAGATGATACGCACGCTCGTGCGTTCCGGCAGACGTCCCCACACCGTCATCATCGAGGGCGACAGCAAGGAGGAACGCGACGGCGCGGCGCTGATGCTCGCGGCGAGCGCGGTATGCACCTCGCCCGACAAGCCGTGTCTGTCCTGCAATCCGTGCAGAAAGGTCCTCGAGGGTCAGCACCCCGATCTGATCATCCCCGAGCCGTCCAAGCGGCTGAAATCGGGCATCATCTCGCTGTCCGAGCTGCGCGACGAGTACCTCTCACAGGTGAGCATCAAGCCAAACGAGGCGGACACCAAGATCTACCTCTTCTATGACGCGGACAGGCTGCTGCGCGAGGATTCCCAGAACACGCTGTTGAAGATCATCGAGGAACCCCCGCAGGATATCCTGTTCATCTTCACGGTCGAAAAAGCAAAGGCGCTCTTGTCCACGGTACGCTCGCGCGCACATATCCTGACGCTCAGCCGCACCGAAGCGGTCGACGAAGAAAGCGACACGATCGCCGAACAGATCGCCGACGGGATCGTCAAACTCTATGAATACGACCTGCTGATGACGCTGTCGTCGCTGACGAAAAAGGAACAGATCGAAGCCGTGCTGGCGGCGTTCACCGAAAAGCTGAGGCTCGCGCTCAATTTTCAAAGCGGCGTGATGACCGACGATCCGTGTGCCAAAAAAATCGCTCGCAAGCTCAACCGCGAGAAGCTGATCGCCGTCATCGAGGTCACGCTCAGTACGATCGCAAAGCTCAAAACCAACGTTAACCTGCAGCTGCTCATGACGTGGCTGTGTACACAATACAGGAGGATTACATGGCAGAAGTAATCGGCGTAAGATTCAAGGAGGTAGGCAAGGTCTACTACTTTGATCCGAACAACAACAAACTGAAGGTCGGCGACACCGTCATCGTCGAGACCGCCCGCGGTATCGAATGCGGCAAGGTCGCCATGGAAAACAAGGAAGTCAAGGACGACGACATCGTCCATCCGCTCAAGAAGCTCGTCCGCAAGGCGACGAAAGAGGACTTGAAGCGCCTCGAGGACAATCACCGCAAGGAGAAGGAAGCGCTCAAGATCTGTGAGAGGAAGGTCGCGGAGCATAAGCTCGAGATGAAGCTCGTCGATGTGGAATACACCTTTGACAACAGCAAGATCCTGTTCTACTTCACCGCCGACGGCAGAGTCGACTTCCGCGCGCTGGTCAAGGATCTCGCCTCGGTATTCCGCACCCGCATCGAGCTGCGCCAGATCGGCGTGCGCGACGAGAGCAAGATGCTCGGCGGACTGGGCGTCTGCGGCAGACCGTTCTGCTGTAACAGCTTCTTAGGCGAGTTCCACCCCGTTTCGATCAAGATGGCTAAGGAACAGGGACTCTCCCTCTCCCCCACCAAGATCTCCGGTACCTGCGGCAGACTGATGTGCTGTCTGAAATATGAGCAGGAGGCGTACACCGATCTTTTGAAGCGCACCCCCAAGGTCGGCGCGATCGTCAAGACGCCCGCCGGCAGAGGACTGGTCGTCGAAACCAACCTTCTCAGCCAGACCCTCAAGGTCAAGATGGACAACACCCCCGACGACGCCGCTCCCCAGACCTTCAAGGTGCGTCAGGTACGCATCGTCAAGGACGGCTACATCAAGGTCAACAAGAAAGAAATGGACGAACTCAAGGGACTGGAATAATACTGATTAAATTGCAGGGGCGGGTCTTGACCCGCCCTTTGGCTTAAACTAAAGCGAAAATTCGCTTAAGCTAACGTCAAAAAAGCAGGAACTAACTAGGTTAGCGGTTGCTAATTTTATTCTTTTCAAGAATTTTTTTGTGAAAAATATTGAATTTTCTGATAATTGTGCTACAATGAAACCATAAAATTTAAGGAGGTCACATCATGGCTTATAAGATTTCTGACGATTGTATTTCCTGCGGCGCTTGCGCTGATGAGTGCCCCGTAGGCGCTATCTCCGAGGGCGATGCGAAGTATGAGATTGACGCTGATGCTTGCATCGAGTGCGGTGCTTGTGCAGACGTTTGCCCCGTAGGCGCTCCTGCTCAGGAATAATTTACATCACAAACAACGGTAACCGAGGCTTTGTCCTCGGTTATTTTTTTGTCGCTTGCCGGGCGACCATTTTTCCTCCTGACTGCGCTATGATATAGCTGTCAGATAAACAAACACACTATTTTATCACTTAGGGAGGAATCACCATGACTCTGACAAAGGTATTCAAAAAGCACAAGAAGACCGACAAGCCTTATGAGGCGCCGAAGCCGAAGACCCCCGACAAGAAAGCAGAAAAAGCCAACGACATCACCGAGCTGGTATTCATCCTCGACCGCTCCGGCTCGATGGCAGGACTCGAGGAGGACACCATCGGCGGCTTCAACGCGATGATCGAGAAGCAGAAGGCACTCGAGGGCGAGTGCTACGTCACGACCGTACTGTTCGACCACGAGATCACCACCCTGCACGACCGCAAGAAGCTCTCTGAGATCGCCCCCCTGACCGACCGCGACTACACCGTGCGGGGCTGTACCGCCCTGATCGACGCGATCGGCTCGACCGTCAGCAAGATCAGCTCCATCCAGAAATACGCCCGCAAGGAGGACGTTCCCGCCACCACGATGTTCGTCATCACCACCGACGGACTCGAGAACGCCAGCAAGGAATTCTCGAGCGACGCGGTCAAGAGGATGATCGAAAACAAGAAGAAGCTCGGCTGGGAGTTCCTGTTCATCGGCGCGAACATCGACGCGGTCGAGACCGCAAAGCACTTCGGAATCAGCGAGGACAGAGCCGTCAACTACCACGCCGACAGGCGCGGCACCTCGGTCGTGTTCAACGCCGTCAGCAAAGCCGTCGGCTGTGCAAGACAGTCCGTCCCGCTCGCACCCTGCTGGAGCGAGGAGATCGCCGAGGACTATGCGTCGAGAAAGTGATTTGGAATAATTAGGAATGTGGAATGAGGAATTAGGAATTAAAGGGAAACGCTGATGCGTTTTGGATCATATGTCGTTTACTGCGGGGCATTACTCCTTGTAGGGGAGGGTCTTGACCCTCCCGATCGGAAATCAATGATTTCCGATTGGGTAGAAACGTTTCATCCCTATCTGTGTGATCAACCGTCATCCCAACGCCGACGTAGGGACGACCAGTGGTCGTCCGCCGGTAGGAGCGTTTCATCCCTATCCGAGGTTGAATAAAACATCATCGTCCGTCATTCTGCGGTACGTCGACAAGCGCCGTACCCTACAACATAGATATGCTTCGCGAACGACGGCAGTTGACAATACCGACAAAGCCCCCGCCCTACGAATAATCATAATAAAAACGCCTGCTGTATCATCACAGCAGGCATTTTTATATCAGACTTATTTCTTCTTCGGTTTCGGTGCGGGGAGTTCCTCTGCCATCACGGGGATCAGGCTCCTGAGAAGCTCCCGGTCGTCGACGTCGATCATGAACATTGGCTTTGCGCCCTCATAGGGGATCTCCTGCGGCTCGCCGAGCTGCGCTTTCAGCGACTTCGTCGGCTTTAACAGCAGGCGGTCGTCATAGATCCCGCCGATGACCTTGCCGTCATAGTACAGGATATATTCGCCCATCATCGGGCGATAGGTCACGCCCTCGAGCGACGAGAGCTGACCGAGGACGAATTCAAGGTAGTCCTTTGAAGAAGCCATCATTCACCTCATGCGAATCCGTGATCAGTTGAACAGACCGTAGAACGCCTTGTACGCCATATAGAGGTCGGGCTTACTGATGACCTCCATCGGAGCGTGCATGTTCAGCACCGCGACGCCCAGATCGACAACGTCGACGTTCATGTTAGCGACGTACTTCGCGATGGTACCGCCGCCGCCGATATCGACCTTGCCCAGCTCGCCGATCTGCCACTTGATGCCGTTCTTCTCGAGCATCGCGCGGATCTCGCCCATGAACTCAGCCGAAGCGTCGGAGGTGTCGTACTTGCCGCCGTGGCCGGTGTACTTCGAGATGACGACGCCCTCGTTGACATAGGAGCAGTTCTTCGCCTCATAGGCGGACGCGTAGGTCGGATCGAACGCTGCGTTGACGTCGGCGGAGAGGCACTTGGACTTAGACAGAACGCGGTAGCCCTCGTTGCCGTCGACCTTTGCGAGGTCATAGATGAAGTATCTGAGGAAGTCGGACTGCATACCGGTGTTGCCGTCGGAGCCGGTCTCTTCCTTATCGGTCAGATAGGTGATGCAGGTACATTCGGGGAGCTTGGTGTCGATCGCGGCGATCGCCGAGGGATAGGCACAGCACTTATCGTCGTGACCGTAGCCGCCGATCATCGAGCGGTCGAAGCCGATGTCGCGGGTCTTGTAGGCAGGGCAGAAGTTCAGCTCAGCAGAAAGGAAGTCGTTCTCGGTGATACCGTAACGCTCGTTGAGGATCTTCATGACATTGAGAGCGATCAGATCCTTCTCGTCGGAATCGTCGAAGGGATAGGAGCCGATCAGGATGTTCAGATCCTCGCCGGTGAACGCCTTCGCGACGGTCTTGGTCGCCTGTTCCCTATCGAGATGCGGGAGCAGGTCGGTGATGAGGAAGCACTCCTCGTCGTCATTCTCGCCCAGACGGATATCCACACAGGTGCCGTCGAGCTTGACGACTCTGCCGTGGAGTGCGAGCGGGATGGTTGTCCACTGGTACTTCTTGATACCGCCGTAGTAGTGGGATTTCAAAAGCGCCAAGCCGCCGTCCTGATAGAGGGGGTTGGGCTTTAAGTCGATGCGCGGGGAGTCGATATGCGCGATCGCAAGGCGCACACCGTTGTCGGTGCCGTTCTTGCCGATGACCGCCAGACCGATCGCCTTGTCGCGGTTGACGATATAGACTCTGTCGCCGGGGTTGTACTTCTTGTCAGCCTCGAACGCGACGAAGCCGTTGTCCTCGGCGAGCTTCTTGATATAAGCGACAGCCTCGCGCTCGGTGCGGGAGTTGTCGAGGAACTTCTTGTAACCGGCGGCGAAGTCGTCAGCCTCCTTGAGGACCTCGGCGGTATAGGTAGCCGCGCCCTTTCTCTCCTTCATCATCAGCTTCTCGCGAAGCTCTTTTGCATTACTCATGTTTTTTACCTCCTGTATGTGCATGGGCATTTGCCCTTTTTTACAATAGTATATTATATATCATTTACATTGAATTATCAATAGCTAACCGCCGTAGATCTTCTGATACATCTCGTAGGAATGACCGACCTTCTCCACATAGTTCTTGGTTTCCTTATACGGGATATCCGTGAGGGTCTTGCTGTCGGGCGAAAGGCTCCTGTCCTCGAGCCAGCTGTCCACGTTGGCGACGCCCGCGTTATAGGCGGCGAGGGCGGTCGAGGTGTTGCCGTCATAGTGATCGAGCAGGAATTTCAAGAGGAAGGTGCCGTAACGGATGTTGACGGCAGGCGTCTTGAGATCGTCGGCGGTATAGGTACCGGCGCCGTCCAGATCCTGCTGGAGCCAGTCAAAGGTATCGGGCATGAGCTGCATCAGCCCCACCGCTCCCGCATGACTCTCCACATCCTCGCGGAAGCCGCTCTCGTTCTTGATCACGGCATAGATGAGGTTTTTGTCGACGCCGAATTCCTTCGCGGACTGCTCGACCTCGGCGGTGAACTTCGTCGGATAGAAGATGCCGAGGAACTTGTTGCGCGGACCGATAAACCAGTTGGTAGTGAACACCAGCACAAAGAACACCGCGACGATCCCTACAAGGGTGATCCCGAAGCCGAGACATCCGTGTCCCCTGCTCCTTCTGCGGCGATTGCGGTTATCCGCACGATACTCAGCCATCACTCAGCCCTCCGTACACTTCTTTCACGCGTGCGCGCAGCTCCTCGACGGAGCCGTTATTATATATGATACTGTCGCTGCGGTCGATAAAGAACCGTTCGTCAAATTGCACCGACATTCTCAGCTCGGCTTCCTCCTTGACGAGGTTGTCGCGGCGGACGATGCGCTCAAGGCGTTTTTCGCGGTCGCTCAGCACACAGATGATCTTCTCACAGAACACGTCGGCGTGAGCTTCAAAGAGCTGGGGCGCGTCAAAGATGACGATATCCTGCTCACATTCGGCGGCTTTTCTCAGCATGATCTCGACAATACGCGGGTGGGTGATGCTGTTGAGCGTTTTGAGATTCTTTTCCGAGCTGAACGCGATCCGCGCCACACGCGCACGGTTCAGACTGCGGTCGGGGTTCAGCACATCGCCGAACGCCGCGCACAGAGCCGCCTTGACGTCCGCTTCCTCGACCGCTTCGCGGGCGGCGACATCGGCGGATACGATCCCCGCGCCGAGTTCTCGGAGCATCCCCGCGACCTCGCTTTTGCCCGCGCCGGTCTGACCGCTCAGCCCGATGATACGCTTGTCGGGCAGGTCGATCACGCGGAACGCCGCCGCGCGGATCAGACGGTTATAGAGCGCCATCCCCACACCGTCGGCAGACGGACAATGGGCGTAGACGACCTCGACGCCGTCGATCTCGTCCACGGCGCGCAGCGCGTCAAAGAGCGCCTGTGCCTGCTGCTTCTGATCGTTTTCCGAACCGAGGGAGATCACGGGAGCGTCGATCTTCCCGATATCCTCGGTGTAGCACAAGGCGGCGACGTTGCCGTCGCGCTTTTGACAGCGGTTGACGAAGCCGATGAATTTTTCATCCGTGCCGCGCACCAGGATCACCGTGGCGCGGGGCGCGTAGTGCTTGTATTTCATGCCGGGGGACGAGGCGCGCTCGTTGTTCTCGAGCTTGTTGAGGACCGCCTTGTCGACCTCGACGTCACCGATGACGGCTGCGATCTCCTCGCGGGTGATGATGCCCGGACGCAGGATACGCGGGATATCGGTCGCAACGGTGATGACCGTGCTTTCCACGCCGACGTCACACGCACCGCCGTCGATGACGGCTTCGATCCTGCCGTCCATGTCGTCGATGACATGCTGTGCGGTGGTGGGGCTGGGTTTTCCGGAGGTATTCGCCGAGGGCGCGGCAAGCGGCAGACCGCTCTCGCGGATCAGTCGGCGCGCGTCGGGATGGGACGGCAGACGGATCGCGACTGTGCTGAGTCCCGCGCTCACCTCGTCGGGGATGACCGATCCCTTGTCCATGATGATCGTCAGCGGACCGGGCCAGAAGGCTTCGGCGAGCTTTCGCGCCGTCTCGGGGAATTCCCTGACCAGACCCAGCCGCTCGATGTCGGCGATCTCGGCGATATGCACGATCAGGGGATTGTCCATCGGGCGACCCTTCGCCTCAAAAATGCGGCGCACCGCGTTGCCGTCGAGGGCGTTCGCGGCGAGTCCGTAGACCGTCTCGGTAGGCATGGCGACCAGACCGCCGTCACGCAGTACGGCAGCCGCAGTCGCAATATCCTGTTGGCTGTTGGTTAAGTGTAAAGTGTTCATCTTCATTAATTAGGAATCAATCCGTTATATACATTGATTCAATCAGAAATCAGGTGCGGACAGAGTCCGCCCGCAATTTCAAATTTCTGATTCATCATTCCTAATTCTCCATGCTTTCTTTCAACTGCTCGGCTCTCTGAGCGGTGACGAGGGCGTCGATGACCTCGTCGAGGTTGCCGTTCATGATCTCATCGAGCTTGTAGAGCGTCAGCCCGATGCGGTGATCGGTGATGCGGCTCTGAGGGAAATTATAGGTGCGGATCTTCTCGCTGCGGTCGCCGGAGCCGACCTGTGAGCGGCGGTCGGAGGCGATCGCCTCGTTCTGCTTGTCCTGCTCCATTTTGAGCAGGCGGGATTTCAGCACCTTCATCGCCTTGTCCTTGTTCTTGTACTGGGATCGCTCATCCTGACACTCGACCACCATGCCGGTGGGCTTGTGGGTGATGCGGATCGCTGAGGACGTCTTGTTGATATGCTGACCGCCCGCGCCGGAGGAACGGAAGGTGTCGATCTCGAGATCGTTCGGGTTGATATCGACCTCAACGTCGTCGGCTTCGGGCAGTACGGCGACGGTCGCCGCGGAGGTGTGGATGCGCCCGGAGCTTTCCGTCTGAGGCACGCGCTGAACGCGGTGGGTGCCGGATTCGAACTTGAAGCGGCTGTAGGCGCCCTGTCCGCTGACGATGAAGCTGACCTCCTTGTAGCCGCCGAGTCCCGTTTCATTCAGGCTGACAACCTCGATCTTGTAGCCTTTGCGCTCCGCATACATGCTGTACATGCGGAAAAGGTCATAGGCGAACAGCGAAGATTCCTCGCCGCCCGTACCGCCGCGGATCTCGACGATGACGTTGCGGTCATCGTTGGGGTCTTTAGGCAGGAGTAATATCTTGAGTTCTTCCTCGAGCGCAGGCAGACGGCGCTTCGCGTCGTCCAGCTCCATCGAGGCAAGCTCCCTGAGTTCCTCGTCGCTCTCGGCGTCGTCGAGGATCATCAGCGAGTCGTCGATCGTCTTCTGAGCAGCCTGATATTCGCGGTACTTCTTCACGACCGGTTCGATCGACGAGTACTCCTTCATCACCTTCCGGTACTGTTCGGGATCGGCGACGACGTCCGGCTCATACATGCGCTTTTCAAGCTCTCTGTATCGTTTGTCAAAAATATCCAATCGTTTAAACATAATGATTCCTTTTCAGTTAGGAGTTAGGAATGAGGAATTAAGGGAAACGCTGACGCGTTCTAAACGTAGATGTGAGCATAACTCCTCACTCTCCGCTTCTCACTCCTACCTTTTCCCCGTCCCTGCTGACGGACTTGATGCTTTTCTCGACCTTTTTGCGGGGGAGCATCATCTCGTGCGAGCAGGACTGACAGCGGATCTTGAAGTCCATGCCGACCCGAAGCACCAGAAAGCGGTCGCATCCGCAGGGATGGGGCTTTTTGAGGGTCAATTCGTCGTTCACGCGGATGTCCATCGGCTCGGCTCCTTTCATGATCATATACAGATATTATTTTACCATATTATGCCCGAAAAAGCAACACATCCCACATCTTGGGTTCACCGACCGATTCACACGGAATATCTTGACTATAACGCGAAAAAGGAGTATGATAAATTAGTTATTAGTTGGTAGTAGTTGATGGGAGGACGCTGTCCTCGCCTGATTTCTGACTACCAACTACCGACTACCAACCACCAACTAAGGATAAAACTATGGAAGATAAACACCTGCAATTAAAACACCGTCTTGCCTTCGCGGCGGCGATGAGCGGATTCCTCTGCATCACGCTGATGGTATTCGCACCGCTGTCGCTGTACGTCAAGGGCAACGACGATATGTGGTTCAGTTTCCGCACGCTGCTCTTGCCGATCACAACGGTATCCGTCGCGGCGTTCATCGTGATCACGCTGATCCTCACCTTCACGCCGAAGACTGTCCACAAGCTCCTCTGCTGTCTTGTGTTCGGGCTTGGACTCGGCTTCTATCTGCAATGCACGTTCCTCAACATCAGCTACGGCTCCGGTGTGCTGGACGGCTCCCAGATCGTCTGGCGCGACTACACCACCTACGGCGCCATCGACTCCGCGATGTGGGCGGGTTGTATCGCCCTGCCGTTCGCGCTGTACATGGTGTTCAAGCACGCGTGGCGCCACGCGCTGATGCTCGCGGCGGGAATCATCGTCATCATCCAGGTCGGCAGCCTCGCCGTCAACATCTACCAGAACCAGAACACCCTCGAGAAGCTCGATCACGAGGTCACCACCGACGGCATCTATGATCTCGCCGACGAGGACAATACGCTGGTATTCGTCATGAGTTCCATGGACAACAGCTACTTCAAGGGCTACAAAAAGCGCAATCCGCGCCTTGAACAGCAGCTCCCGGGCTTCACCCAGTACAACAACACCCTCGCCACCGGCGCCGGCACGATGGTATCCCTGCCCTCACAGCTGACCGGCGAGGTGTACAAAAAGGACACCAAATACACCGACTACATCGACAACATCTGGAACAGCAAGGGCGTCTATGACCTGCTCGATAAAAACGACACGGACGTTCGCATCTACTGCGACGACATGTACTTTGGCAACGGCGCTGTCCGCAAGATCGACAACGTCGTCGACCGCGCTCAGGACACCTCGAGCTACTTTGTCGTGACCGACACGATGTACCGCTATACGATGTACAACTGCATGCCCCACTACCTCAAGCGGTTCTTCTGGATGAACATCCGCGACTACTCCGCCTACAAGAGCAACAACACCTTCACCGCCTTCAACGACGACAAGCTCTTCGCGGCTTTCAGAGAGAACAACGGCTACAACACCGACACCGATTACCACAGCGCGGTGCGCATCTACCAGCTGCAGGGCGCCAAGGACCCCTATCGCCTGAATGTCAACGGCGAAAAGGTCAAGGGCGAGACCTCGCTCGAGGATCAGGTGGACGGTGAATTTTCCCAGATCCTCAAGATGCTCTCCGACTTAAAGGAACGCGGACTGTACGAGAGTGCGCGCATCATCATCACCGCCGACAACGGCGAGCTGGGCGAGGGTCAGAACCCGATGCTGCTTTATAAGGACAAGGGCGAGACCGAGGGCTACCGTCTCTCGGACGCGCCGATCTCACTCTTTGATCTGCCCGCAACGCTCGCGTCGACCGTCACCACCGACTACACCGACTACGGCTCCGGCGTGACCTTCAAGGACGCCGAAAAGCTCACCTACGACCGCCGCAGGCTCTTCTATCGCAACGCCGGCTCCAACGCCGCCTCGCGCATCGAGGAATATCGCTGTACCGGTTATGCCGACGACGTTAAAAACATGGAGAAGATCGCCGAGTACCGCATCAACGGCGGCAACGTCGAGCCGTACACGCTCGGCAAGGAGCTGACCTTCACCACCGACGAGACCGCCGCCATCTACTGCACCGAGGGCTTCGGTCACACCAACGGCTGGCGCACCATCGTCCACGGCAAGAGCGCCGTCATGGAAATCCCGCTCGACAAGATCCCCGACAACATCGAGGATCTGCACGCCTACTTCAACGTGCTGTCGATCTACGAAAAAACCGACATCGAGATCTACTCGAACGACGAGCTGATCTATGAGGGCGAGCTGGGACCGGTCATCCGCGAGAACGGACTCAACTTCCTGATCCCGATCGATACCATCGAGCGCAACACCATCAAGCTCGAATTCTGCTTCCCCGAGATCAAGGACGACAGCACCAACATCATGGCGCTGACCTCGTTCAAGATCTATAACCAGTAAAGCATCGAAAGGCTGTTCACACCGAACAGCCTTTTCATTTAGACAAAAACGTCCCCCTGCAAGAAAACAGCAAGGGGCGTTTTCATATGGAATATACCTTCCGTGGTATCAGATCAGGTCGGCGACTGCCTTCTCGACGTCCTTCATATCGGCAGTCGGCTCAAAACGCGCGACGACGTTGCCTTCGCGGTCGACGAGGAACTTGGTGAAGTTCCACTTGATGTCGGGGCTGTTCTTGTAGTCCTTGTTCATCTTCTTCGCCATCGCCTTCATCGCGAGCGCCGCGACGCCCTTTTCGAAGCCCTCAAAGCCCTTCTGACTCTTGAGGTAGGTGTACAGCGGCAGCTCGTTCTCGCCGTTGACGTCGCTCTTCTTCATCTGGGGGAACTGCGTGTTATACTTGAGGGTGCAGAACTCATGGATCTCTTCGTCGGTGCCGGGCGTCTGACCCGCAAACTGGTTACAGGGAACGTCGACGACCTCGAAGCCCTTGTCGTGGTATTTCTCATACATCTGCTCGAGCGGCTCATAGTGCGGGGTAAAGCCGCAGCCGGTCGCGGTGTTGACGATGAGCATCACTTCGCCCTTATAGTTAGCGAGAGGATACTCGTTTCCTTTGCGGTCGTACAGTGTGAAATCATAGATGCTTGCCATAGTTGATACCTCCGTTTAGATTAGTTCGTAGTCATTAGTTGTTAGTTGGTAGTTTGTCGGGAGGACGCAGTCCTCACCTGATTTCTGACTACCGACTGCCAACCACCAACTACCGACTATATTAGTCCGACAAATCATTATCCAGTGTGACAAGGAACTGATAGCCGGGATGATTCTTGTGCAGCTCTGCGACGATCTTCTCATACAGAGCGTGTCTGTCTTTTGCGTCAAAGTCCAAAACGACGTCGAACACGGCGATGGAATTCTCCTTGTCGAGGGTGAAGCCGTGGACCTGCAGCACATGCTCATGCGCCATGACTTCCTTCTCCACCGCGTGGAACAGGTTATCGGTCTCGGGGTCGTCGAGGTCGACGGCATAGATCGAGATACCCGTCAGGGCTACGCCGTATTTTTGGTAGATATCGGCGGTGATCCTGCGTTCGAGAACGTCCAGAGCAGGCGCCGAGATGTTGTGAGGCACCTCGATATGCACCGAGCCGACCAGCGTCTCGGGACCGTAGGCGTGAAGCAGAAGATCAACCGCGCCGTTGACCTCGGGATAACTGCACAGGGTCTCCTTGATCTCCTTTGACAGCTCGCTGTCGATGCGCTCGCCGAGGATCTGAGAGATTGTGTCGCGCATGGTGTCAAAGCCCGCCTTGATGATGAATACCGAGATGATCACGCCGAGATAGGCTTCGAGCGATACGCCCCAGATCAGGTAAATGACCGCCGCGACCAGAACGGACGCCGAGATGATCGAATCCATCAGCGCGTCCTTGCCCGAGGCGACCAGCGAATCGGACTTGACGCTCTTGCCGGTGCGCATGACGAAGGTGCCGAGGAAGATCTTGACCACTACCGCCGCGCCGATGATGATCAGCGATACGGCGGAGTAATCGGGCGTTTCGGGATGGATGATCTTCTTGATCGACTCGATCATCGCGCTCACGCCGGCATAAAGCACGATCACCGCGATGACCATGGCGGAGAGGTACTCCACCCTTCCGTAGCCGAGGGGATGCTTTTTGTCAGAGGGCTTGGCGCTGAGCTTCGCGCCGATGATGGTGATCAGCGACGACAGCGCGTCGGACAGGTTGTTGACCGCGTCCAGCACGACCGAGATCGAGTTCGCGATCAAGCCGACCGCCGCCTTGAAGCCTGCTAAGAATACGTTCGCCAGAATACCGATGATGCTGGTTCTGACGATGACCTTTTGTCTGTCCATTATTGTTCACCGCCTTTGATTAGCTTATACAGCAAGCCGTACATCGCCTGTGCCTCCGACTCACAGAGCGTGATGCAGGACCCGACCTTGAGCGGGATCTCACGCGCTTTGTCTTTGAGTTCTCTTCCCTGATCGGTCAGGGTGACCGTGACCACGCGCTCGTCGTCCTTCGCGCGCGACCGCGACACATAGCCTGCGGATTCGAGCTTTTTGAGAAGCGGCGTCAGCGTGCCGTTATCGAGATACAGCCGTCTGCCGAGCTCGCCGACGGGGATACCGTCCTTTTCCCACAGCACCAGAAACACGATGTACTGGGTGTAGGTCAGCCCGAGTTCCTTGAGATAGGGCGTATACAGCGACACCACCTGACGCGCCGCCGCATAGAGCGGAAAGCAGAGCTGGTGGTCGAGCTTCAAAAGCTCATCATAGTTGATATCTTGCATTGGGATCACCTTATTTTAATGAGGAATGAGGAATCAGGAATGAGGAATAAATTGTAGGGGAGTGCCTTGGTGCTCCCGATCGGAAATCAAGATTGATTTCCGACGACGTAGGGACGATTCATTCCTATCTGCGGTTGGATATATGATCAATGCCCGTCATTCTGCGGGACGATGTGGGCATCGTCCCCTACGAATTGAACCGACGTTGTAATGATGACGTAGGGACGACCATTGGTCGTCCGCCGGTAGAAGCGTTTCATCCCTATCTGCGGTTGCATGTAACATCAACGTCCGTCATGCCGCACCCTTTGAATAATTGATAAAGAGGTACGGTTAGCCCCTCATCCGTCACCTACGGTGACACCTTTTCCTTGCAGGAACGGCAACCCTTTTGGGCTTTGCCCATTTCCCCTGACAGGGAAATTTCCCCGAGGGGAAGGCATATCCCCTATCTACGGT
>JAFSRK010000267.1 GCA_017446165.1 Ruminococcus sp. | reverse complement strand
CGAGACCGTCTCGGGGTTGTTGTTGATGATGATCGCTTCGTATCCCGCGCGTTTGATGGTCTGTACCGCGTGGACGGTAGAGTAGTCGAACTCGACGCCCTGACCGATACGGATGGGACCTGCGCCCAGCACGATGATCTTTCGCCGATCGGAACGGATCGACTCGTTTTCCTGTTCATAGGTCGAGTAAAAATACGGCACATAGCTCAGAAACTCCGACGCACAGGTGTCGATCATCTTCCAGACAGGCGTGATCCCCGCGCTTTTTCTCAGCTTGCAGACATCTTCTTCGCAGATATCCCACAGCCGCGCGATCTCCCTGTCCGAGAAGCCCATCCGCTTTGCGCGATACAGCGCGTTCGACTCCATCGGATGACGGCTGAGCGTTTCCTCCATCCTCACGATGTTACGGAGCTTTCCGAGAAAGAACCGGTCGATCATGGTCGAGTTGTGGATCGTTTCGATCGGATAATCCCTGCGCAACAGCTCGGCGATCGCAAAGATCCTGTCGTCGGTATCCTTGGTGATATAGTCGGCGAGTCGGTCGGTATCCATGTGATCGAACTCTTCGCTGTGCAGGTGATACAAGCCGATCTCGAGCGAGCGGATCGCTTTTAAGAGGCTTTCCTCCGCCGATCTGCCGACGCTCATCACCTCGCCTGTCGCCTTCATCTGAGTCGAGAGCGTATGCGGGATACTGTTGAACTTGTCGAACGGAAACCGCGGCATCTTCGTCACGATATAGTCGAGCGCAGGTTCAAAGGACGCGAGGGTGTTGGCAAGCGGGATCTCGTCGAGCCGCAGCCCGACCGCGATCTTCGCGCTGACGCGGGCGATCGGATAGCCCGACGCTTTCGATGCCAAAGCCGACGACCGCGATACCCTCGGGTTGACCTCGATGATGTAGTAGTCCATCGAGTCGGGAGATAACGCAAACTGTACATTACAGCCGCCCTCGACTCTCAACTCACGGATGAGCTTTAGAGCGCTGTCGCGCAGCATTTGGTATTCTTTGTTCGTCAGGGTCTGGGACGGACAGACGACGATGCTGTCGCCGGTATGGATGCCGACCGGATCAAGGTTCTCCATGTTGCATACGGTGATGGCGGTGTCGTTCGAGTCGCGGATGACCTCGTACTCAATCTCCTTATAGCCCTTGACGGACTTTTCGATCAACACCTGATGAACGGGGCTGAGGGAGAACGCCTGCTTCCCGATCTTGACCAGCTCGTCCTCGCTGCTTGCAAATCCTCCGCCGGTGCCGCCGAGGGTGAACGCAGGACGAAGAACAACAGGATAGCCGACAGCCTCGGCTGCTTTCTTTGCTTCTTCTATATCATAAGTGATCTGTGACGGGATGACCGGCTCGCCGATCGCTTCGCACATTTCCTTGAACCGTTCTCTGTCCTCGGCGCGCTCGATACTCTCATAGGATGTCCCGAGCAGCTCGACGCGACATTCTTTGAGTACGCCTTTCTTTTGAAGCTGCATCGCGAGATTCAGTCCCGTCTGACCGCCGATACCGGGCAGGATCGCGTCGGGACGTTCCTTGCGGATGATCTTCGCGGCGTATTCGAGCGTCAGCGGTTCCATATAGATTTTGTCGGCGATCATGGTGTCGGTCATGATGGTCGCGGGGTTAGAGTTACAGAGGATGACCTCGTAGCCTTCCTCGCGCAGCGCAAGGCACGCCTGTGTTCCCGCATAGTCGAACTCCGCCGCCTGACCGATGACGATCGGACCGGAGCCGATGACCATGATCCGTTTGATGTCCGCTCTCTTAGGCATGTTCTTTTTCCTCCTCCATCAGCGTGATGAACCTGTCGAAAAGATACCCGCTGTCCTGCGGCCCGGGTGCGGATTCGGGGTGATACTGCACGCCGAAGGCGCGATCCTTGATACATTCTATCCCTTCTACCGTATGATCCAGCAGGTTGATGTGCGTGACGGTCAGCGGCGTAGCTTTCAGACTGTCCGCGTCCACCGCGTAGGAGTGATTCTGTGAGGTGATCTCCACCTTGTCGGTGCCGAGATTCTTGATCGGATGATTGCCGCCGCGGTGACCGAATTTCAGTTTATAGGTCGAGGCGCCGTAGGACAGCGCGAGGATCTGATGACCCAGACAGATACCGAAGATCGGGGCTTTGCCGTGCAACTCTCTGACCGTTTCGATCACCTCGGGGACGTCGGTCGGATCACCGGGACCGTTGCTCAGAAAGATCCCGTCAGGATCCAGAGCGAGGATATTCCCCGCGCCCGTGTTCCACGGAACGACGGTCACATCACATCCGCGTTTTAACAGCGAGCGCACGATATTTTCCTTCATCCCGCAGTCGATCGCGACGACATGATATCGCGAATTGTTACACCTGTATACTTCAACGCTCCTGCGACTGACCCGTGCGACCGCGTCTGTGGGCAGGATGGTTTCTTTCAGCTTTTGTACGGCACTATCCACATCGACGTCCGCGTCGACGATCATCGCCCGACACGAGCCGACGTCGCGGATATGGCGCACGATCATCCTCGTATCAACGCCGCTGATCCCGACGATACCGTAACGCTTCATGATCTTTTCCAAGGTGTTCACGCTCCGATAGTTCGACGGCTCGTCGTTATACTCGCGCACGATCATCGCGCCGATGGTCGGGATCCTTGTTTCATAGTCATCCTCGTTCATGCCGTAGTTGCCGATCAGCGGATAGGCGAACACCACTCCCTGATCGGTGTAGGAGGGGTCGGAGAGGATCTCCTGATATCCGACCGGCGAGGTGTTGAACACGATCTCAAAGCTCCTGCTCTCGTCACTTCCGAAGCCGACCCCGCGAAAGATCGAGCCGTCCTCCAAAATCAGCGCCTTATTCATCATCATACACCCTTTCACTGAGCTTTCTTTCAAAACGATCCCCGCGCTCTCCTGACCGCGATGCTGCTGCGCATACAGCGCGTAGTAGGCGAGCAGCGCTAAATGATCGGGCGTTTTGCTGTATACGCCGAACACCCCGCATTCTTCATGTACCGTTCCCATATCGGCCTGCGAAACAAAAAAGACAAAGACCCCTTGGATATACCAAGACGTCTTTGTCTTAACTGTGCCTATTATACGCCTTTCATCTTCATTTGTCAAATGAGGATTCATACTCTAGGGCTTGTTTAATAAATAGCAGAATGCACAAAAGCGAGAGATTTTTTCGCAAGACAAGGCATTTTTTTGAAGGCATACTCGGCGTATTCCGAGAAAAATAACGCAGGATTGCGGAAAAAGATCCGCTTCTTTGTGCGTT
>JAFSRK010000266.1 GCA_017446165.1 Ruminococcus sp. | reverse complement strand
CGGCAAATACCTCGGCGTTCCGTACCAGTACTAAACCGAAACAGCAAGGGGCTGTCGCACTAAGAAACGCGATAGCCCCTTTTAGTGTCATTCTGAGCTTGTCGAAGAATCTTACAGTGCAATCTATCCAACTTCATTACAACTTTCATGTGTAATCTAACGGAAAAGTATGCACTTTCAGATTCTTCACCGGACACGCGTGTCCGTTCAGAATGACATTTTTTGTTTTGCGACAGCCCCTTCCATTGGACTGTAATTGACAATTGCGGGAAACGCTGACGCGTTTTGGAATATAGTATCTTTTCAGCTTGATGCACATACATCGAATCGGGTGTGGGCAAAGCCCGCCATTAATTGTCCACTGTCAATTCAACGAAAAAGGCCGCCCTATTGGGCGACCCCTCTCTTTATTGTGATATACCTTCCAAAGTATATACTCTTACTTATTTCTTCTTGGACTTCTTCTTGCCCTTTGCGGGAGCTTCCTCGACCGCCTCGGGAGCCTTGCCCTTAGAGAGCATGACGTTCGTGAGGATACCGAGGATCAGCGCGCAGGCAACGGTGGTGACGGTGATAACGTCGCCGCCGATCACGAAGGACAGCGTCAGGCTGCCGACGCCGGAGATCAGGATGACAGAGGCGGTGAACAGATTGCGGTTGTCGTCGAGGTTGACCTTCTGGAGCATCTTCAGACCGGATACCGCGATGAAGCCGTAGAGGGCTACACATACGCCGCCCATGACGCAGCTCGGAATGGTGCTGAGGAACGCGACGAACGGAGCGACGAACGAGATCAGGATCGCTTCACATGCCGCTACCGCGATGGAGGCGACAGAAGCGTTCTTGGTGATCGCGACACAGCCGATGGACTCGCCGTAGGTGGTGTTCGGGCAGCCGCCGAAGATCGCGCCGACCATGGAGCCGATACCGTCGCCCAGCAGGGTACGGTCAAGACCCGGATCCTCAAGCAGATCATGCTCGATGATAGAGGACAGGTTCTTGTGATCCGCGATATGCTCGGCGAATACAACAAACGCAACCGGAATGTAGGCAACAGCGATGGTGCCGATATAGCTGCCGGACAGCTCGCCGAAGGAGCCGAACGCCTTGAGGAAGGTGAAGTCGGGCAGCGCGATGAAGGTGTTGAAGTCGACAGACTTGAACAGGCTCGTGAACGCGGTGTACTGGATGACCATCAGCGACGGATTACCGGTCCACTTGCCGATGAAGTAGAAGATCGTCGCACACGCGTAACCCGCGAGGATACCGATGATGAACGGTATCAGCTTCGCCATCTTCTTACCATAAACGGAGCAGAGCATAACGGTCGCAAGGGTCACAAGACCGCAGATCAGCGCGACATAAGGAGAGCCGGGCTGGGTGGTACCGGTGAAGCCGCCGTCCTCGGTAGCCGTTACGGTGATGGAGGGATCGACGTTGCCGTCCTTATCCAGCGCAACGTTCATGGTGCCGATGGAGCCGTCGGGATTGACCGAATCGATGGTACGCACCTGCACGGTGGACATATCGACGTCCTTGGTGTAGTTGACGTTGGTCAGATCGCCGATCGCGTTGCCCGCGAGGGACAGACCGATGATCGCGACGATCGGTCCGATAACGACAGCAGGCATGATCTTGTTGATCCACTTAACGCCTGCACCCTTGACGATCAGCGCAATAACGACATAGACAAGACCCGCGAGCGCAGCGCCGATGATCAGACCGAGATAGCCGAGTCCTACGGAAACGCCGCCGGCAAAAGCCGCCGCCATGGAGCCGAGGAACGCAAAGGATGAGCCGAGGAACACCGGACTCTTCGCCTTGGTGAACGCGACATAAACCAGCGTACCGACGCCCGCGCCGAACAGCGCCGCGGAGGTGCTCATGCCGTTGCCGACGATCATCGGAACCGCGATGGTAGCCGCCATGATCGCGAGCAGCTGCTGGAATGCAAAGACGATCAGCTGACCGAACTTCGGCTTGTCTTTGACATTGTAAATCATTTTCATTTCAGATTTAACCCCTTTAACATTATTTTAATTAGGAATTAGTAATGAGGAATGAGGAATTCCGGTGGTCGCTGTGCAACAATGCAGAGAAAACGTCTGCACAATTCCTAATTCCTGACTCCTAATTCCTAATGATTCACATAGATCTTGACCGCCTCTTCGTCGTCGGTTTCGCCGAGTCTCACGGCGACCACCTCGTTGACGGAGGTGGGGATGTTCTTGCCGACGAAGTTCGCGCGGATCGGCAGCTCGCTGTGACCGCGGTCGATCAGCACACACAGCTGGATTTTTGACGGTCTGCCGTGCTGCATCACGGCGTCCAGCGCCGCGCGGGCAGTGCGCCCGGTATAGATCACGTCGTCGACCAGCACCACCGTCTTGCCGGTGACGTCGAAGTCGATCTTCGATCCTTTGACGGTCGGAGTCTCGCCGATCGTGCTGAGATCGTCGCGATACAGGGTGATGTCCAGCTCGCCGACCGGCAGCCCGACGCCCTCAAAATCGCTGATGTTGGCAGCGAGGCGATATGCCAGCGGTACGCCGCGGGTGCGAATACCGATCAGGCACAGATCCTCTGTGCCGCGGTTTTTCTCAACGATCTGGTGTGCGACCCTTTTCAGCGCTCTGGAGATGTCGTCACCCGACATCAGCGTTGATTTATATTCCATGGTATGTTACCTCGTTTGCGGTACAGAAAAAATGCCCTGTCCGACGCGGACAAGGCATAACAATCCAAAGATAACGTTGTTGTCAAGACCTTGTCAGCATCGCTGTACCGACTTAAAAGTACTTTACTTTGTGCTATGATACTACTTTTCACATTCTCTATACTTGCGTAATCGAATTAAAGCGAAAAATTTGAAAAATCGTGATTTTGCCGAAATATCCGCAGAGAGAGCCGCTTTGTGCTGTCAACAACTTGACAATGAGGGTGGAATTTTGTACTATATATAATGTTGAAATCATCGCGACATCGCGTTACATTGGAGGCACACATGAAAAACACCGAAAAAACGATGGAAAAACTCGTCGCTCTGTGCAAGGGCAGAGGCTTCGTATATCCCGGCTCCGAGATCTACGGCGGACTTGCGAACACATGGGACTACGGTCCCCTCGGCGCTGAGCTGAAGAACAATATCAAGAAAGCATGGCTCAAGAAGTTCGTGCAGGAAAACAAATACAACGTCGGTCTGGACTCCGCGATCCTGATGAACCCTCAGACATGGATCGCCTCGGGTCATCTGGGCGGCTTCTCCGATCCGCTGATGGACTGTAAGGAATGCAAGACCCGTCACCGCGCCGACAACCTGATCGAGGACTTTGACGGCACCAACGTCGCCGGATGGTCGAACGAACAGATGATGGACTATATCCGCGAGAAAGGCATCACCTGCCCGAACTGCGGCAAAAGCAACTTCACCGATATCCGTCAGTTCAATCTGATGTTCAAGACCTTCCAGGGCGTCACCGAGGACACCAAGGCTGAGCTGTATCTCCGTCCCGAAACCGCTCAGGGCATCTTCGTCAACTTCGCGAACATCCAGCGCACCACTCGCAAGAAGGTTCCCTTCGGCGTGGCTCAGGTCGGCAAGTCCTTCCGCAACGAGATCACTCCCGGCAACTTCATCTTCCGCGTACGCGAGTTCGAGCAGATGGAGCTTGAATTCTTCTGCAAGCCCGACACCGACCTCGAGTGGTTCGACTACTGGCGCTCCTACTGCCGCGACTTCCTCTACAGCCTTGGTATCAAGGAGGAAAACCTCAGACTCCGCGACCACAGCAAAGAGGAGCTGAGCTTCTACTCCAAGGCGACCACCGACTTCGAGTACCTCTTCCCGTTCGGCTGGGGCGAGCTGTGGGGCATCGCCGACCGCACCGACTATGACCTGACCCAGCACCAGAACACCTCGGGCAAGGATCTCTCTTACTTCGATCCGACCGACAACACCCGCTACATCCCCTATGTCATCGAGCCGTCGCTGGGCGTCGAAAGACTGTTTTTGACCGTCATGACCGAGGCCTACGACGAGGAGATCGTCGACGAAGCAAAGAACGACACCCGCGTCGTCCTCAGACTCCATCCGTTCCTTGCGCCGTTCAAGGCGGCTGTCCTGCCGCTTTCTAAGAAGCTCGGCGAGCAGGCAGGCGCGCTGGCTGACGAACTCTCCAAGGTCTTCCCCGTCGACTACGATGACGCCGGCTCCATCGGCAAGCGTTATCGCCGTCAGGACGAGATCGGCACACCGTTCTGCATCACCTACGACTTCGACTCCCTCGAGGACAACTGCGTGACCGTTCGCGACCGCGACACCATGCAGCAGGAGCGCGTCGCCATCGCCGACCTCGAAGCCTACATCGCCGAGAGAATCAAATTCTGATCATAAAACAAACGACCCGACAGGCATAACGCCTGTCGGGCATTTTTTTGCCTTCCTCTTTGAGGGAAGGCTTATTCGTATTTATCAAAGTCATACGCGATCGCGTCGCAGGAATGGGCGTCCGAGGACAGCACGAGCTGTCCGCCGTGTGCCTTGATATATGCGACGATCTCACTGCTTGGATAAGGCTGTGTGCGATAACCGCGCGTGATCGCACCCATGTTGATCTCGAACGGCACGCCGGTTTTCAGCAGTTCATCCGCCGCGCTCTGCCACGCCGCGACGTAACGCGGGTGGGCGGTATCAAAGATCGGTTCTCTCTCGATGAACTTCGTGATCAGATCGAAGTGTCCGATGATGTCACAGCCGGTCTTGTT
>JAFSRK010000265.1 GCA_017446165.1 Ruminococcus sp. | reverse complement strand
TGTACTATACTTGTCATTGTAGTGATCTCCTTTGTATGCGGTAATCCCTGTTACCTTATTTCTTACATTTTAAGTATACAGGTAAATCCACGTCTTGCAAAGTGGGGTCACTACATATCATCTAAGTAGCAATAAAAAGCTTTAAAAAGATATTAACGGAGAATTTCGCATAACAAGGCGGAGGGCGCAGGCAGGCTGGCGCCTGTCAAGACTGACAACGCAGTTATGCGGAATTCTCCGCAATAGATATTAAAGTGTTTTATTGCTACTTAGTATCATTATTCGCCGAATTTGTGTTTTACATTTTCGCTTTTTGAGGCTATAATAGATCCTATCAAACCGTTATGGGATGTGAAATGATGAAAAGGATCATGATTTTGTCGCTTTTGGTGTGCTGTTTGCTGTTGTTGACAGGATGCGGTCATCAAAAGGATACGGCGGATGCGCCAAAGCCGACGCAGGCTCCGACTCAGGCGACCTCCGAAAACGCTCCGTCCGCCACCGAAGCACAGACATCGGCAGAACAATCACAGGAGGAACAACAGATGACGCTTCAAATGACGCTGGGCGACACGCCTGTGGCGGTCGCATGGGAGGATAACGACGCAACAGCAGCGCTCATAGAGCTGTGCCGCGAACAACCGCTGACGATCAGGATGTCCATGTACGGCGGGTTCGAGCAGGTCGGCTCGATCGGCGCGTATCTGCCGCAGGACGATGTGCAGACTACGACCGAAGCCGGAGATATCGTGCTGTACTCGGGCGATCAGATGGTCGTTTTCTACGGCTCCAATTCATGGTCGTATACCCGCCTCGGACACATCACTGACAAAACGCCGGAGGAGCTGACACGGCTGTTGTCAAACGGCGACGTCACCGCAGTTCTGTCGGTTTGACGTTCGCTGAGGAGCAGTCCCGACAAATCAGCGAACGAAACAGGCTTTTTGTCATACGACCCGAATAGATGTTAAAGGGTTTTATTTGAAATTAGTATAAGCCGCCCGAATACAGATTTTTGAGCGCCCCGTCTGCTTTTTATCCGCGCGCCGAGCCATCGGCACGGCAAATTCGAACTGTACCTACAGAACGATAACCTTTACAAACGGCGGCGACGGCACCTATACCGTGACCTACAACACCGCGGGCGCCTTGTCGCTTGCGACCTCGGCATATTATCTCAAGGGTTCGTTCAACGGCTGGGGAACCACGGACGCGTTCTCCAAAACGGATAATGCCGACGTCATCACGATCACCAAGGCTCTCCCCGCGGGCAGCTACGAATTCAAGGTGCATAACGCCGGCACGGATAGCTGGTACGGCAAGGACGATACCACCATCAGCGATGAGACCAACCGTCTGACCGTCACCAGAACCGGCGGCAATATGACCCTCGCGGCGACCGGCGGTGTGTACGAATTCAAGTACGAGATCTCGACCAACAAGCTGTCGATTTACAGCGCCGAGAACAACGCGATGGATCAGATGCCGACAGGCGAGGACAGCTGCTATATCATCGGCGACGCCGACGACAGCGGCGATCTGACGATCCTCGACGCAACAGCGATCCAGCGTGTTCTGGCGGACTATGCCGTCAAATCCTTCAACGAAAAGGCGGCATGCGTCACGGGCGAGGATCTCAGCATCCTCGACGCGACGATGATCCAGCGCTATCTTGCCGACTATGCAACCCCGTATCATATCGGCGACTACGCCAAATAAACCGCATAAAAACGCCGGGCGACTTATCATAAGCCGCCCGGTGTTTTTTATCAGTCATTGTCGTTTTGTTTTTTATCGGCTACATAGCTGTTGAAGCGTACCTGAAGGGTACTCCAGATATCGTTCGCCTCGACGCGCGCCTTCTGAACGACAGCTTCGGCTTCCGCGTTCGCCTTGTTCAGGATCTCGTCAGCCTTTTGCTTCGCGGTCATCTCGTATACCTTGTACTCAAGGCTCATGGCGTCGTGCATTTCCTTGATCTTCGCGAGGTAGTCGTCGGCAGCCTTCTGAGCGGCATCCATCACGCCGTTGACACGGAACGCCATCTCGGCGATCGAACCCGGCTCGGTGACGTCGACGTCCATCGAACCGGCCTTCTCCTCGAGTTCCGTCAGCTTTGCTTTCATGGACTCGTTTTCTGCGGTGAGCGACTCAACCTGCTGTGCCAGACGCTCCTTTTCCTCTGCCAAGGGTGCGTATTCGTCGAGCTTTCGGTTCAGCGCTTCGATATCGCTTTTCTGGGATTGCAGCAGCATGACCAGCTGATCCTTTCCCATGCTTTTGTAATTTACTTCGCCTGCGGACATACTTTCGGTTTGAAACAGTGCCATAACGATTGTTCATCCTTTCTGTATGGGTATTGTTATCACAGAAGCCTTCGCCCGCGTCGCTCAATCTGTGCGTCGGGCGGGGCTGTATTTATGCAAAAATGATATCGCGTTCTGCGGACGGTTCGTCGACGGGGTTGGTTCTCGCGAGCAGATAGCCCTGGATATAATCGCAGTCGGCTTCTGTCGAGGCTGCCATCTCCTCCTCGACCTCAACGCCTTCACACAGCGCCTTGATACCGAGAAAATGGGAGAGCTTCACGATACCCGAGAGCAGTCGCTTTCCTTTCTCGGAGCGGGACTCGCCGACCAAGACGCGATCGATCTTGATGATATCGATCGGATAATCGTACAGATCCTTGACCGAGGAATAACCGCAGCCGAAGTCATCCAGCGCGATGCGGCATCCCATCTGCTTGCAGACGCCGATGCTGTCGACGACCTGCTTCTCGCTTGCGGCAAAAGCATCCTCGGTGATCTCGATGACCAACTTGTCGATATCAAAATCGTATTGACCGACGATCGCCTTGAAGCGTTCTGCGAAATTCTCATCGGACAGGGTGATGCGCGTCATGTTGCAGGAAAGCCAGAGATTGCCCTTCTTCGTATTCTTCCACTCATGCAGCGTGCGGCAGCATTCGCCGAGGATGTAGAAATCCAGCTCGTCGATCATCTCGGCGGTCTCGAGCATGAAGATGTACTCCGTCGGGGAGATCATCCCCTGTTCGGGGCTGTCCCATCGCGACAGCGCTTCGGCGCCGCAGGCGACCCTGCCCTTTCCGTCAAAGATGTACTGTACATAGAGGCGGAATTCCTTTTTATCCAGCGCGTCGCGCAGTCTCTTTCTCAGGTTGTTGACATATTCCTCGCGCTTTAACAGCTTTGCATCGGCGAACACATAGGGTTCGTTGAGTTCCCGCGCACGGTAGAAGCCCTGGCGGGCGTTGAAGATCGCCTTTTCGCAGGGGATATTCGGGGCGTTCAGATGAAACACTCCGGCTTGAAAATGGATATGGTATTTCACCATGACGTCGCTGTTGAAGCGGTTGAGCTGCGAAAGGAGCTGCTCGATGAATTCCTTCGCCTGATCCTCAACGGGCGTTTCAAAGGCAAGCACAAAGCGTCCGTCCGAAACACGCGCGCAGAAGTCCGTTTCGCGCGCCTCTGACGCGATTTCGGATGCGGCATAAATCTGGATCTCTTCCGAGACGGCAGAATCGGCGTACTGGAGGATCCGTTGGACGTCGATGCCGATATATGCGATATAGTAAAGCGAACTCGACGCGGGAGAGATGAAGTTCTGATACCACTGCTCAAAATACAGGCTGTTGCCGATACCGGTCAAGGAGTCGGCAAGCTTGTTTTCGCGCGCTTCTTTCGCCTTTTTGCGGTGCTTGATCACGATCAGGATCAGGACGACGCACGCGATCAGCAGAGCGCCGGCGACAAACACCAGCCAAAGGGGAAATTCACCCGCAGGATCTGCCGCAGCCGTCTCAACGGCAAGACGCAGCACCTGTTCGGAGGACACGGATCGCAGCGCCGTGGTAACGGTTCTCACGAGATCCTCGGACGCGATAGAGGTGAAGCCGACACACAGCTCGATCTCCTTATCGCCTTTTCGGTATGTCAGGATGTGCACCTCTTCGGCAAGATCGTCAACGTCGCCTTTGGCGTGGGCGGATACGATCTCCACCTGATCGTTCTTAGCCAAGCGGTACTGTTCGTTGACAGTACCTGAGTTGATATAGGAAAAGTCGATGCCGGTGTCCTCGGAGATCTTTTTGTACATCTGAGGCAGGATCCCCTTGTACTCCTTGTCATCGGTATCGTAGTACTCGATCGGGTACATATCGGGATCGCCGGCGATATAGATGGTATCCCCGTTCGTCGGAGCGTCGACCGTATAGACCTCTGCGCCGGCGGGGATGGTAGCGAACAGCATCAGCACGAGGGCTGTGATGATCGCCGTCAGTTTTATTTTCATAGGCGTACCTTATTTCAAATCAATCTTTTGCCGCCGGATCTTGCCCCATTGCAGCTTCTTCTTTTTATAGCCGATGAACGCCGTCGCACGTACCCACGCCATGATGAAACGCAGGACGCTGATCTCGATCGTACACAGCAGGAGCGCCTTGAGGACGTCACGGAAGGTGACCTTGAGGTCGATGGTCTGGGTTCGGGCAAAGAAGGCTGTCATCGACATGACGGATCCGAACAGCGCGTAGATGGCGAAGAATATCAGCATGAACGGCACGTTGATCAGATCGACAAAGAAGGCGAGTATCATCGTGGCGATGCCGAATATCTCGATGAAGGGCGACAGCAGCTCGTAGATCAAAAAGTAAAAGAACGAAATGAAGCTGGTCAGCCCGAACTTCGGATTCGCCAGCATCACGCGATGCTTCCACATCGACTGGAACAGTCCGATATGCCAGCGGCGGCGCTGTTTGCTCAGGTCCTTGAGGTTCTCCGGCACCTGGGACCAACAGATGGCGTCGGTCGCATAGCGGATCAGATACGGCAGGTTGTTGGACACACAGTAATCGTGGAGCTTGACGACCAGCTCCATGTCCTCGCCCATCGTGGTCGCGTCATAGCCGCCCGCCGCCACGACGGTGTCTTTCTTGAACAGTCCGAACGCTCCCGAGATGATCAGAGAGCCGTTGAATTTGTCAAAAAGAATTCTCGAAGCAAGGAACGAACGGTCGTACTCGAGAACCTGCATACAGGCAAGCAGGTTGCGCGGCAGGCGGTAGTTGATGACCTTGCCGTTCTGGATCTCGACGCTGTTGGACGGTCGCACGGCGCCGCCGACAGCCACGACGTTCTCGTTTTCAAGCACCGGCTTGACGATCTTGCTCAGCGAATCGTGCTGCAGGACCGAGTCGGCGTCGATGCAGATAAAGTACGGATACTTACAGGCGTTGATTCCCATGTTCAGCGAATCCGCCTTGCCGCCGTTTTTCTTGCGGATGAGCGTCAGCGGCACCTTCTGGGTCGCCGCCTCATAAATGAACTCGACCGGCTGACAGGCGATCTTTCGCTGGATCGGTCGCCGGATCGGCAGCATATCGAAGGCTTCGATCAGCTTCGACGAGGTCTCGTCGCCGGAGCCGTCGTCCACGACGATGATCTCGTAGAGCGGGTAGTCCAGCATCAGCAGGGATCGGACGTTCTCAACGATGGTGACGTCCTCGTTGTATGCCGGTACGATGATGCTGATGGGAATGTAGTGATCCTTGAGGATCGTGTTTTTCAGCCTGTCCTGCTGGCGCTTTTTGTACAAGGACGACGAACCGGTGACGACAGCAATGAACAGGAAGGTCGAATAGCCGATCAGGTAGATGGCAAAGAAGATCTCAACGGCCAGCAAAAAGCCCTTGATGAACTCAAACGCCGTATCGTTGAACAAAGCATATCTCATGTTGCTGCCGCCTTCCTTTCTCTCAGCTTTTGGCGGTCGAACCGATAACGCATCATCTCGCCCGCGTAACGGTCGTCGCCCTCGAATATATCGGTGAAATCAGCGTACTCCAGCTTCAGATTCTCCAAAGCCTGGGACGCGTTCAGTCTGACATACCAGTTATGACTGCTCAGGTTCTTTTTGAGAACTGCGACGGTCCTCTCGCCGGGATAGGACGCGAGCGCAAAGCAGGTGATCGAGGTGTACTCCCACCGCATCTCATCCTCATGCTCGGCATATTTCATCAGCTGTTCATATGCCGGCTCATAGGGATATCTGCCAAGATAGCGGATCGCACAGAAATGGATCTCGCTGTCGTGATCCTCCTTGAGCAGACGGAGCATCCTCTCCTGATAATCTCCCGACGAAAAGCGGAAATAGTCGAGGATACCCAGTTGGGTGTTCAGAGAATAGTCATACAGGTGTTCCCACAGGTATTCGTTCAGTTCTTTTTTATCGCCGGCAAATGTCATCAGACCGTCTGTCAGCAGCTTCTTGTTATGATAATAACCGGTGTTGTCGATGATCTTCAGCGCGTCCGCCACGTTCCGGGTGACGCCCATGGAATAGAACGCGTTGAGCGCGTTCTCGCGGCAGTAGATGGACGGCTTCTCCAGAAGATCGACCAGTATGCGGTTGATCTGAGGCATATCCTCGCCGTAGAACAGCCGGTACCGCGCAATGATATACGGGAAGTAGGTCATCTGGATCTCATTCTTGCGGCTGTAGCGATGGGCAAGCGCCTCAAAGACATATTCCAGCTTTCTGAGATATGCCTTGACCTCTTCGGGATACTCCGCATAGAGGACCTCGAGCGACTTGTCGAACGCCGTCAGCTCGCGAACCTTCGTCAGCTTTTTCAAAAGCATCAGACGGTGCCGATCCTCGAGGATCTCTCTGCCGAACTGACTCTTGATCAGGTCGATATAATACAGGCGGCTCTGTTCGGTCTCTCTGTCGTTGCGGCTGAACAGAAAGATACATACGATATTGAAGCCGATCATCGCCAGACACACGGCAAGATAGATGTAAACAATTATCTCAATCTTCATCCTGATCTCTCCAGCGTTTCTGTAAAACGTAATACGAACTCTTCAATCTCTCGTGATAGGTCACATGGTTGTTCCAGCCCTCGAGCTTGAAGGGCTTGAGTTCGGCGCGGCGGGGACCGCCGTCGTCGGCGGAAAGTCCCGCCCACAGCTTGTCGATCTCGATGTATTCGATGCCGTAATGCTCATAGTAGTCGTCGTGGATGTTCATCAGCGACGGGTCGGAGAAATTGAGCAGCTGCCACGGGAGCTTGATCTCGACGAAGCCGTCGCCCGCCATGAAGTCCGCCAGCGAATTGAAATCGGGGCTGGAGGGATTGGCATTGCCGTAGGTCAGCTTGCCGGTCTCGAACACCTCGGCGGGCGCCTGCAGGTTGTTGTACAGCAGGGCTGTCGCCGTTTGCAGGATCATGTCGATATTGGTGAACCGCGGCGAGTCCTTGGACGGAATATTGTTCTTGAGGTAGGTGTTGAACTCATAGACGTTCTCCGAATAGTTGCTGCGAAGCACCTCGTAGCGCTCCTGTACCCTCACGCGGCTGTTGTCCTTGCCCTCCAGCTCGATGATGAAGTCGATCGCGCGGTCAAACAGCAGGTTCTTTTCCTCATAGTAGCTGCTGCCGCTTTTCGGGGTGATATCGAGGGGGATGTAGATCTTGTCGCTGTCGATGTTCAAGCCGTCTTTTCTGACCATGAAATAGATGAACTTCTCGTCGTATTTCATCGAGAGCTGCATATCACCGCGCTCGGCGACGATATCCTCATCCGACCACTCCTCGTCGTCGCCGTCGACATAGCTGACGGAGCGTTCGTCGCCGGGATCAAAGGAGAGCAGTCCGAAATACTGCTCGTTGGTCTGGTAATCCGACCAGTAGGGGTCGCGCTTGAGGTTAACGGCGTACATCGTATTCCATGTGCGCTTGAACCATTCGTCCTGCCACGAGAACACACAGCAGCCGGCACAGCCCGCCGCCTTGATATCGTCATAGCACATGAGGATCGCTTTTCCCTGATCCTTCTCGGACATATTGCCCTGGTTTCTGCCGAGGTTCATCTCTCGCTGCGCCATGCCGCGTCCGGTCGAAACGCCGAACTCGGAGATTACGACCGGCATGGAATGATGGCGCGTCAGCATCGACAGATAGGCGCGATAGGTATTCAGCGCACCGTCGGTATAGTAGGGGGTGAGGTCGTTGATACCGAATGCGCTCCAGTCCGAAACGTACGCCAGATAATCCGGATAGTACGGATAAACGTGATAGGAAACGAACTGTCCCGAGAGAAAATCCTCGGTCGTCTTGATATGCTCGACGTCCACCTCGGCGCACTTCATGAAAAAGCGCTCGATATTCTCGGGATAACGGAACGGGTCGGTGGTCGGCCAGTTGGAGAACGCGACGAGCTTCTGGGTCTTATAGCGGTTGGACTCGTATTCCACCACTCTGTCGCCGACCTCAGCCAGCATCGCCTCAAAGGGCGTCGCCTCGGGCGAGGTATAGAAATACTTGCCCCGGTACTCATTCGCGCCCTCGATGTCGGCATACTGCTCGTTGGTGTAAGCAACGGTGACGTCCTCCCACTCGACGCCGAGGATATAGCCGATGACCCACTGCGAAATATCGTGCAGATAGAAGCCCGAGCCGGCGGAAGCCATCCTGCCGACGCCGATCTTCTTGTTGCCGTGGATGACGTCGAGCATGGTGCGGCAGTCGTCGAGGAAACGATCCCTAAAGCCCTGCTGAAAGGCGTCACGGTGAGAGTTCTGGATATAGTCGTTGACCCATACGCCGTGGATCAGCCACAGCGGGTTATCGTTGTCTTTATTGTATTCATAGAATGCATTGTAGAATACGTCTTGCTGTACCGTGTAGATGCGGATCGTATTGGCGCCCATCTCCTGGATGTACTTGAACCAACGCTTGTAGGTCTCCTTGTCGATCGCAAAGTCGGTCGACCACTCGCCCGGCTTGCCGGAGCCGAGGTTGACGCCCTTGATCTCGAACGGCTTGTAGTCCTCGCCGTCATACATCAGGATCTGATCGCCCTCGGTGCGGACAAAGGTCGTCGGCACATCGCCGGGGTTCAGATTGATGTACCAGCCGAGGCGGTAGTACGCGGTATCGAGTCCCAGCGCAAGCAATATCACGATGCATACGATAATGATAAATTTCTTCATAAAACCAAGCTACTCTGTTATCGAATCAGTTTGCGTTTTCAATAAACTTCTTGACGCGCGACTCTGCGCTGTACTGCGAGAGTACGTCGATATTGGTGTCTAAAAACTTTGTACGTTTACGGATAAAGGATTTCAGCTGAGATACGGCGCTGTCAAAGGTGCGGAGGTTTCTCTCGGGGGGATTAAGCAGCTCGTCATCGTCATAGGAATAACCCCAGCGTTCTTCGTTGCGCCTGACGGCGTCGCCGAGATAGGCGATCGTGTCGTCGATGTATTGATCAAGGTATTCGTCCGATAAGACAGTCTTGCGCAGATCGCGGTAGCGCTCGATGATGCGATCGGTGAAATCCTCGTTTTTCACGAGCATCCAAAACCACGGTCCGTTGATCAGTCTAAAGTCGTCGGTCTGGATCGCCTGCTCCTGATAGTTGTCACAGGCGTTGTTGAAATCCCAGATGCACATGCGGAACTTTCCGTCCTTAGCCTTATAGATATAGGTGGAATAGGCGTCCGCATCATAGTTGCATGTAACCTCGTTGATGATGAAATAATC
>JAFSRK010000264.1 GCA_017446165.1 Ruminococcus sp. | reverse complement strand
CGTGTCGGGATTTGGGGATTGTGCCGTTGTCGACGGCGTCGATCACAGAACAGCCTTTCTCACACAGATGGTTGCAGGAATTGAATTTACAGGTGCCGAAATACTGCTCGAATTCGGGGAAGGCGAATTTCAGCTCGTCCTTGCGGATCAACTCAAAGCGCTCGATATCCACCGTGGAGAATCCGGGAGTATCGGCGATATAGCCGCCGTGCTTTTTGAAAAGCTCGACAGTGCGAGTCGTATGTCTGCCGCGGCCGAGCTTGTCACTGATCTCGCCGGTCTGTAGGGACAGCTCGGGAAACAGCGCGTTGAGCAGGGTGGATTTTCCGACGCCGGAGTTGCCGCAAAAGGCGGCTACCTTATCTTTCAAAATCGCTTTGATGTCCTCTATTCCCCGCTGATCAACTGCGGAAAATCCAAAGGATCGAACGCCGACCCTGCGATAGATATCGACGAACTCCTCAGCGGAGCCGAGATCGGTCTTTGTGAACACAACGACCGGCTCGATGTCCTTGCTGACAGCGGCAGCGGTCATCTTGTCGATCAGGTAGAGGTTCGCGTTCGGCTCTCTGACCGAGCTGATGATCATCAGAATATCGAGGTTCGCCATCGGCGGACGCACCAGCGAATTCTTCCGCTCATGGATATGATCGATCGAGCAGTAGCCGTCGTCCGGAACGGTGATATCCACATGGTCGCCGACCAGCGGCGAGGTGCCACGCTTGCGGAAAACACCGCGCGCCTTACACTCATGTATGCCGTCGGCGGCCTCTACATAATAGAAGCCGCCGGTGATCTTTAGAATCAGTCCTTGTGTTTTTATCATAATTCGTATACGCCGTTCTCGTCGATCTCTGCCGTTTCTGCCGGGGTGATATCCACCTCTTCGGGGATATACTCGGTCTGAGGCTCGGGTTCAACGTATGCCGCGGTAGACGTTGTGGACGAAGTATACGGATAAGCATTCACCAGTTCGACCGCACCGGTGTCATACTTGACGTTGTACTCGCGGTATCTCTGATCGTTGAGCAGGATCAGCACGGTGACGTCGTCCTTAGCCTTGAACTTCAGCGTATAAGTCGGGCTGTAAACCGGAATGACGGTCTTGCTGTTATCCTGATCGATCGCACCGTTGATCAGAACGGTCATCTGAACCTCAGCCTGTTCATCATTCGGCAGGTCGACCAGAACGGTCTGGGTCTTGTCCTTGTTCTCGCCCTTGGAGCAGATGATGCTGACCTTGTAATCGGGAGAGATCATGCTGCCCTGCAGAGGATTCTGGCGGACGACCTCATCCTTGCCGGCCTCAATATAATCATCGTATTCAACGTTATAGTGGGTGATGCCCGCCTCTTCAAGCATCTTGATCGCTTCGTCGGCGGTATAGCCCTTGATCGAAGGCATCGCGACGGGCGACTTGGTGATACCCTTGGAAATAAAGACGTAAACAGTCGAGCCGATCTTCAAGGTAGAGCCTGCGGGAGGATAGACGGAGTCGACCTTCATCGCGGTCTGCTCACTCTCGACATAGAGGATCTTCGGGACGAGGTTGACCGCCTCAAGATGGGCGACGATCTCCTCGGTACCGATCGCGGTGTTCACATACGGAACGACGACCTCGGTGTCGGCAGAGTTGACGACAAGCTCGATATTGGTACCCTCGGTGACCTTTTTGGAGCCGCCGGCGGGATTCTGTTCAATGATGGTATCAACGGCGATCGCCGCAGAATAACGGTACTCCTGAGAGAAGGTGAACTTGCCGTTGCTCAGCGCCTGAGCCTCCTTGACGGACATGCCGACAAAGTTCGGGACCTCGATCTCCTCGGGCTGGGACGCGACATAGTCTTTATAGAGCGCGATGCCGCCGAACACTAACAGCGCCAGCACAGCCGCGATGATCACGCCTTTGATAGCGGAAAGCGCGGGACTGCGCACGGGAGCGTCGTCGTCATAGTACACGCTCTGTTCCTCAGAAGCGGACTGCTCCTCGGGCTTTTGCTCGACAGTCTTGCGTCTGCTGCCGGATCTGCCGGCGTCGTCTGCGAAGGTATAGCCGAAGCTGATGCCGGGATTCAAGCGGAAACGCTCGATATCCGACAGCATCTCGAGAGCGGAATGATAGCGGTCGTCGGGGTTCTTCTGCATCGCCTTGACGGTGATCTCTTCAAGCCCCTCGGGAATGTTCGGGTTGACCTCACGCGGACGGCGTGCCTTCGCCTGCAGCTGCATCAGCGCAACAGAAACGGCGGAATCGCCGTCGAACGGCAGCTTACCGGTGAGCATCTCATACATCATGACGCCGACGGAATAAATGTCGGTCTTGCCGTCGGTCGACTCGCCGCGCGCCTGTTCGGGCGCGATATAGTGAACGGAGCCGATCGCCTGTTCGGTCATGGTTCGCGTCGCGTTAGACGAGAAGCGCGCGATGCCAAAGTCGGTGACCTTGATGGTGCCGTCCTGCAGCAGCATAATGTTGTGCGGCTTGATATCGCGGTGAACGATGCCGTTTTCATGCGCGTGCTGTAAGGCTTTGAGGATCTGGGTGGTGAGGTGGACGGTTTCCTTCCAGTCGAGGACGCCCTGCATGTCGATGTATTCCTTGAGGGTGATGCCGTCGATATATTCCATGACGATATACTGGATCATATCGCCGAAGCTGACGTCGTAGACACGGACGATGTTCGGATGATTGAGAACGGCGATCGCCTTAGACTCGTTCTTGAAACGGCGGATGAAATCCTCGTTGTCGAGGAACTCGTCCTTCAGGATCTTGATCGCGACCTCGCGGGCGTCGATCGTGTCATAGCAGTGGTAGACGTTCGCCATACCGCCGACGCCGATCAGCTCGCGTATCTCATATCTTCCGTCCAGCTTTTTGCCTGTATATTTATCCATATCAGGTCACTCCTTAATAGATTACGGTAACGGTGATGTTGTCGTTACCGCCGTTGCGCTTCGCGATCTCGACGAGTGTGTCGATCAGCATGACGCCGCGATTCTCGTGCACCGTCTTGACCATGTCCGCCTTAGAAACCATGTTGGACAAGCCGTCGGAGCAGATGAGGATGACATCGCCATAGGCGAATTCCGCTTCGATATAGTCGATATGAACCTCATGGTTCACGCCGATGGCGCGGGTGATGAAGTTCTTGTTGGGATGATGCTGGGCTTCATCGGGAGTCAGCTCGCCGCGGCGAACCATCTCCTGGACGACCGAGTGATCCTCGGTCAGCTGCAATATCTTGCCGCCGCGGATGGAGTAGGTGCGGCTGTCGCCGACATGGACAACATAGACCGCCTCGTCACGGATGAATACCAGATCACAGGTGGTACCCATGCCGGCGAGGTTCTCATCCTCCATCGCCGCCTTATAGATGATGGTGTTGGATTCTTCAACCGCCGCAATCAGCATATCGGCAATCGCCTCGCTGTCCATATCGTCGCGGTAGTTCGAGTTGAGCGACTCGGTGATATGCTCGACCGCGAGCGTGGAGGCTACCTTGCCGCCGCGCGCGCCGCCCATACCGTCGCACACAACTGCCCAAACGCAGTCCGAGGAGATGACGGAGAATGCAGAAGAGTCCTGGTTTTCACGGCGTACCAAGCCAACGTCGGACTTCGAAAATATCTCCAAATCACACATCCCCTTTCATAAAGTTTCTTTTGAGCTGTCCGCACGAGGCTTCGATATCGGAACCGAGCGTTCGGCGCACGGTAGCATTGATACCCGCGTGGGACAGGATATTCACAAAGGCTTGTTGCCTTTTGATTGAGCTTTTTTGGTATCCCGCTCCGGTGACATTGTTCACGGGAATGAGATTGACATGACACAGCATGCCGGATAAGAGAGCGGCAAGCCGACGCGCATGCTGATCGGAGTCGTTCTCGCCGCTGATCAAAGCGTACTCGAACGATATCCGACGATTGGTTTTTCTGACATAATAGCGCGACGCCTCGATGACCTCGCTGATCGGATAGCGGCGGTTGATCGGCATCGTGCGTGAGCGGGACTCATCATCCGGCGCGTGGAGCGACACGGACAGCCCGCACTGCAGTTCAAGATCGGCAAAGTCCTTCATCCGCGGGACGACGCCGCAGGTGGACACCGTAATGTGACGCATGCCGATATGTAAGCTGTCCTCAGATGTGACGAGTCTCAGAAATCGGACGACGTTATCATAGTTATCGAACGGCTCGCCCATGCCCATCAGCACAACGTTCGAGATTCTCTCGCCCGCTTCGATCTCAGCGGAACGGATCTGGGCGATCATCTCGGATGCGGTCAGCGAGCGGGAAAAGCCGCTCTTGCCGGTCGCACAGAAGGTACAGCCCATCTTACAGCCAACCTGTGTGGAAATGCATACGGTCCTGCCGTGGTGGTAACTCATCAAAACGCCCTCGACATACTCGCCGTCGTACAGCCCATAGAGATACTTCACGGTATCATCGAGCTTTGAACGACGGATGCGAACGATATTCGCCGACGCGAGATAAGCGTTTTCGTTAAGAAAATCACGAAGCTTCGCGGGCAGATTGTTCATGTCATCAAAGGACCGGGCGTCCTGCTTGATCCAAGTCAAGACCTGCTTCGCGCGGAATTTTTCGAAGCCGTTGACGGTCAGGTAATCGGTCAGCTCGACAAGGTTCATCGACTTGATATCAGTCTTCATGCCGAACCCTCCTGAGCTTTGCGATAAAGAATCCGTCGGTGTTATACACGCCCGGCAGGATAGTCAGACAGTGATCATCCTCAGATAGGATCCGGTCGAATCCGTCGGGCAGTGTGATCGGCTCCGGTACAAAATCCGGATGCTCCTTCAAGAAGCGCGAAACCACCTCGGTGTTCTCGCTCGCACGCAGGGTGCAGGTCGAATAGACCAAAATCCCATCTCTTGGGAGAGATGACGCGCTCATACACAATATACTGTATTGCAACTTTGGCAATATGTCAATATTTGTGTCTTTTTTGTAACGAATTTCGGGCTTTCTACGGAGAATTCCGAGGCCCGAGCAGGGTACGTCGCACAATATCCGCTGACACGCGGGCAAAGGCGCACTCTCGTCGGACGCATCACGCACCGCAGTACGGACGATATCGATACCGAGGCGCTTGGCTCCCGATTCAATCAGACGGAGCTTGTGCGGATGGATATCATAGGAATAGATCGTGCCGCGATTCTTCATGCGGATCGCGGAATAGAACGACTTGCCGCCCGGCGCGGAGCAGACATCACAGACGACATCACCTTCATTCGCACTGAGCACCTCGGCACAGAGCTGGGACGCGAGATCCTCGACGAAGAAATGACCCGCCTTGAACTGAGGGATATTCTCCAGAGAACCTGTATGGCTGAGATTCAACGAATTTTCTAAGAAAGAAATTTCCTCTACCTCTATCCCCTGCTCTCTGAGCGCAGAGATCAACTCTGCTTTTGTGGTTTTCAATGTATTCACGCGGACGGTGATCGGCGGTCTGCCGAGAAAACCGCTGAGGATAGTTTCGGTATGCCGCTCGCCGTACTGAGCGAGCCACTCGGCGACAAGCTCCTCCGGGCAGGAATACTTCACGCTCAGGTACTTCACCCGATCGGATTCATCGGGGAACTTATAAGCCTTGTCCGATCTCACCAGATTGCGCAGGATCGCGTTGACAAAGCCCGCGCTCTTGAACAGCCTGAGCTTCTTACAGAGCTTCACGCTCTCATTGACCGCCGCGCTGTCGGGGATCTTGTCCATATAGATGAGCTGATAGACGCCGATATACAGAATGATCAGCGTTTTCGGCTCAATCTTCTTGATACGGATGGACGAATACTGACGGATAATATATTCGAGCGTCAACTTTCGTTCCAGAACGCCGTAGACCAGCGCGGACAGAAAGGATGTGTCCAGCCCGTTGAGCTGATTCTCGCGCACGGCGTTATTGATGGCAATAGCAGAGTACGCGTCCTCACAGAGAACGCGTTCGATCACGTCGAATGCGATTTTGCGTACATCAGCCATTGTGGTTATCTCCTAAAGTGTTATCGTCTGCGGTTGCCGAATATCATGATCAGCCGCAGGAGCTGGGCGATCGCGGTAGCGGCGGCAGCAACATAGGTCATCGCAGCGGCACGCAGAGTGCGGCTCGCACCGGGGTATTCCGCTTCACTGAGGAAGCGGTTCTCCTTGATGATTTTCAAGGCGCGTGAGGACGCGTTGAATTCTACGGGCAAGGTCACAAGAGTGAACAACACCGAAGCGGCATAGAAAATGATGCCGATGGTGACAACAAAGTTGAAGCGCGTCGGCAGGATCAGACCGACGATGATGAAGATCCAGCTCAGCTTTGTGCCGAGATTCGCGACCGGCAGGATCGCAGAGCGGAGCTTGTTCGGGAAGTATCCCTCGGCATGCTGACAGGCATGTCCCGCCTCGTGGCACGCAACGCCGACCGCCGCGACGGAGGTGGAATTGTACACTGGGTCGGACAGACGGATGGTGTTGGAGCGCGGATCGAAGTGATCCGTCAGGTTGCCGCTGACATGCTCGATCCTGACGCCGGTCACGCCCTTCGCCTGTAACAGCGCCTGAGCCGCCTGAGCGCCGGTCATGCCGCGCGAGTTCTGAACCTGTGAATACTGATTGAAGGTGGATTTCACTTTTGCGCTGCAAATCAGCGATAATATCAGGCATGGTATCATCACGATGAACCATGACCAGTCATAATACATAAATCCCATATTACTCTCCCAGTTGCTCGCCGATCGTCAGCTGATGACCGACGAGGAAGGTTTTTGAATCCATTCGCTTTTTGCCCTCGAGCTGCAGCTCGAGGATGATGACCGAGCCGTCGCCGCAAGCGACGGTCAGCGGATCAAGTGCGATCACTGTTCCCGCTTTTCCTGATTTTTCACAGGGGGAGGTGCGGATGATCTTGAGCTTCTTTCCGCCTAAGGTCGTGTAGGCGATCGGCCAGCTGTAGAGACCTCGGACGAGGTTATGCACCTGTGTACCGGTCTTGTTCCAGTCGATGAGGGCAATCTCCTTAT
>JAFSRK010000263.1 GCA_017446165.1 Ruminococcus sp. | reverse complement strand
GAAAAAACACCGCATACCATCATGTATGCGGTGTTGCTGTTTGTAATAATTTGGTTATCGGAACGAGTCGCCCATGACGCCGTTGTATTCGGGAGGCAGCTTTTCGCCGTCCTCGGTGAAAATGTCATAGGGCAGGGAAGATGTCGGAGTGAGGCTTCGGTCGAGGATCCCCGGATGATTATTGTAGCCGTAGGAGGTAATGATGACCGGGTAATTCTTGAAGCAGAAATCCTTGTCGTATGGTCCGCTCAGTCCGCTGATATAGGGGCTTTCGAGGTAGTTGACCTCGCCGCCGTACTGCCACATTCCGACCCTCGGAGTGTTGTACTCCATCTTGGTGTACCACTGAGCGTACCAAATATCATAGGTGCCGGTAAGGTCGGGCTTGTTGAGCGCGCCGGTCAGCCAACTGTAGCCGGTGTAGAGAATGGGATAGTAGCCTGCGGCTTCGATACCTCTCAGATAGGTCAAACAAATATCATGAAGCATTTTATCGGACGGCATACCCATGCTGTATTTGTAATCATCGTCCTCGATATCGAATGCGATCGGCATGGTGGGCTTTTTACCCTTGAGCAGGCGCAGAGTGTGCTTGACTTCGCTTTGGACAGCGGTGGTATTCAGCGCATAGGAATACAGATAAGCGCCCCACGGCATACCTGCCGCCTCAGCCTTTCTGACGTTTTCTTCAAACATGCTGTCGTCCTGACTGTATTGATTGGAACCCCAGCCCATGCGGATCATGACGAAGGTATAGCCTGCAGCCTTGAGCTTGTTGAAATCGACGTTACCGTTGAATTCGGAGATATCGACGCCCTTTTGACGGGTGTAGTTTTTGATCTGAAGCTCGATGTCGGTCTGATTCAGCTCTTTTAATCGAGCGCGGTACTCGGCGCTTGCCTGACGGGTACGTTCCGTCTTTGCTGCAGCCGCGTCCTGTGCTGCTTGTGCGGCGATCTGCGCTTCCTGCGCTTCCTGCTTCTCACGTATCGCGCGCAGATTCGCGGCTTCTTCATCGCTTGCTTTCGCAGATTTTGCGGTGTCCAGCTCCATACCGAGGTAGAATGCGCCGTCATCCTGTGCCAAATACCGTTGAAGGTGGGTGATATCGACGATGTTGTTGTCGCCGTCGAGATCGGTGTCTGCTCTGAGGACTGCGGATTCGTCAAGCTGTCTGAGCTCGGCAAAATAGAATTGCATCGCAGTGCCGTCGATGATGGTGACTTCTCCGTCGGCGTCGATATCGCCTAAGATACCGGGTGAATCAATTACTGATTCTTCGCTTGCGTTCGCTGTCGCCGTTGCTGAAATCAGCAAGATCAGTGCGAGGGCGAGGGCTGTCAATTTTTTCATATATCGCATCTTCAGCTCCTTGATTGAGTTGCATTAATTGACCGTATTAAATTTTATTATATCACATAATCATAAATCGCGCAACTACAGATAATACGAATCTGAATTCATGGAAAATTCACGATATTTCATCTTTATAATTCCAAATTGGAATTAAATATAGCAATACAATCATTATAATAATCATGGTTTTATACATTAGTGTGTGAAAGAGAAAGGAAGTTTTCATATGAGTAACGAAAGATTAGTCGGAACAGTATCCCGCGGTATCCGTTGTCCGATCATTCGAACCGGCGACGATCTGGCACAGATCGTGACCGACAGCGTATTGGCGGCGGCTGACAGCGAGGGCTTTCAGCTCCGTGATAAAGATGTCATCGCAGTGACCGAGTCCATCGTCGCACGCGCTCAGGGCAACTATGCGACCGTTCAAAATATCGCCGACGATGTCAAAGCGAAGCTCGGCGGTGAAACAGTCGGCGTGATCTTCCCGATCCTGTCCCGCAACCGTTTTGCGATCTGTCTGCGCGGTATCGCGATGGGCTGCAAGAAGATCGTCCTGATGCTGTCCTATCCGTCCGATGAGGTCGGTAATGAGCTGGTGTCGCTCGATAAGCTCGATGACGCAGGTGTGAATCCCTACAGCGACGTTCTGACCCTCGAGAAATATCGCGAGCTGTTCGGCGTGAATAAGCATGAGTTCACCGGCGTTGACTATGTCGAGTACTACGGACAGCTGATCAGGGAGAGCGGGGCAGAGGTTGAGATCATCTTTGCGAACCGTCCGAAGGAGATCCTGAAGTATGCCGACCACATCCTGACCTGTGATATCCATACCCGTAAGCGCACCAAGCGCATCCTGCGGGATGCCGGCGCTAAAGTTGTGTGCGGTCTCGATGATATCATGAACGCGCCGGTCGACGGCTCCGGATATAATGAGAATTACGGCCTGCTCGGCTCTAACAAATCGACCGAGGACACTGTCAAGCTGTTCCCGCAGAACGCTCAGCCCCTTGTCGAGGATATCCAGTCGAGGATCCTCGATGCTACCGGCAAGCATGTCGAGGTCATGGTATACGGCGACGGCGCCTTCAAGGATCCTCAGGGCAAGATCTGGGAGCTGGCTGATCCGGTCGTATCTCCTGCGCACACCGCGGGTCTTATCGGCACTCCTAACGAGTTGAAGCTCAAGTACCTTGCCGATAACGATTACAAAGATCTCAGCGGCGATGAGCTGAAGGCGGCGATCTCAGAGAGCATCCGCTCAAAGGACGCTGATCTCGTCGGCAATATGGCTTCTCAGGGTACAACGCCCAGACAGTTGACCGATCTGATCGGCTCGCTGTGCGATCTGACCTCCGGATCGGGCGACAAGGGTACGCCTGTCGTACTGGTTCAGGGTTACTTTGACAACTATACCAACGAATAATTGAACATTTTTAAGAGTCAAGGGGATTTCCTTTGGCTCTTATTTTTTCGCAAAAAGGTATTGACAAGAGTCGATAGTTGTGATACTGTATTAGTACAGTAATACAGTTAGGAGGCGTTCGATGGACTGGATACTAGACAAGAAACGACCGATCTGTCCCCAGATCTGTGAGCGGTTATGCGTTATGATCGCGACCGGAGAGAGCGGGGCAGGGGAGAGGCTGATGTCTGTCAGGGAGGTTGCCGTCACTGCGGGAGTCACCCCGAACACCGTGCAAAAATCGTTTGAACAGCTCGAGCAAAAGGGCGTTATCTACTCTAAACGCGGGTCGGGATGGTTTGTCAGCGAGGATACGGATATCGCGAGGGGCGTTGCAAGTGAGCTGATCAACAGCAAAACAGCAGCATATCTCAACGATATGCAAAGTCTCGGACTCAGCCGCGAGGAGATTTTGAACATCATAAAGGAGTATCAACATGAGTGAGATTCTACACTGTGCAAATGTATATAAGCGCTACGGCAGTCAGCCGGCGCTGAACGGCTTGACACTCACGATCGAAAGCGGAAAGATCATCGGTCTGCTCGGTCCGAACGGCGCGGGCAAGACCACGCTGATCAAGCTGATCACGGGTCTATTGACACCGAGTTCCGGAAGCGTTTTGATCGAGGGTGATGAGCCCGGTCCCAAGACAAAGCCTAAGGTGTCTTATCTGCCGGATACCAATTACCTCAATAACTGGATGACAGTCGAGCAGATCGTCAATATGTTCACGGATTTCTACGAGGATTTTCGTCCGGAGTTGGCGGATGAGATGATCTCGCGACTAGGCATCGACAAGAAGCAGCGTCTCAAGAGCCTGTCAAAGGGCAACAAGGAAAAGGTCTCGCTGATCCTCGTCATGAGCCGAAACGCAAAGCTCTATGTCCTCGATGAACCGATCGCGGGCGTTGACCCCGCGACACGCGACTACATCATCTCGACGATCATCAATAATTACAACCCTGATGCCTCGGTGTTGATTTCGACCCACCTGATTTCGGATATCGAGTCCGTACTCGACGATGTGGTGTTTATCAAGGACGGTCAGATTGTTCTGCATGATACGGTCGATCATATCCGTGAGGAGCATGGAAAGAGCGTCGACGACCTGTTCAGGGAGGTGTTCAAATGGTAAGAAAACTGATCAAATATGACTTTGCGTCATTTCTCAGGCTGATCCTGCCGGTACAGCTGATCCTTCTGGGTATCGCTGCGCTCAACCGTATCATCCAGCTTTTCGAGGACTCTCACGCGACGGTGTACAACATCATCTTCGGATCGTCAACGGTGCTGTATGTGATCTCGATCATCGTGGCGCTGGTGCTGACATGGATCGTCGCCATCGTGCGTTTCTATCAGGGAATGTACTCGAATGAGGGTTATCTGAGCCACACGCTGCCGGTCACACCGACTCAGCACATCTTTTCGAAACTGATCGTCAGCATGCTGTTCATGCTCGGAACACTTTTCACGGTATTCATTTCATTCATCATCGTCACTCTCGGTGAGATGAACATCGAGATCTTCAAGGCGGGTGGTTTCCTGTTCGGCAAGGCGGTCGAGGCAACAAACGGCGCCTTCATCTGGTACTTCATCGAGTTCTGTGTGCTGATGCTGATCGGCATGTGTTCCGGATTCCTGTGCATTTACTTCTGCATCTCCGTCGGACAGCTCGCGGCAAAGAGAAAGATCCTGCTCGCGTTCGGCGTGTTCTTCGGTCTGTACTTCATCGGTCAGGTGATCGGCACCATCATGATTATCATCATGTCTGTCGTTGATCTGAGAGGTCTGTATGACTGGATCACCAATCATTTCGTGACCTTCTATCATCTCGTGTTCTGCGGCGGGATCGTTCTCGAGATCATCATGGCGGCGGTCTATTTCCTGATCACCAAATTCATCATGGGCAAAAAGCTCAATCTGACATAAGGAGGGGAAGAGGATGAAACAATTTATGAGAATCATCGCGGTCATGCTGTGTGTTTTGATGCTCGGCGTGACGCTCTGCTCCTGTCAGTATCTGGAGGATAAAAAGGTGAATTGCGCCGTATACTGCGACGACAGCAAGGAGAGCCTCACTTTCCGCGGCAATACCTATCGTCAGATCAAACCCAAGAAGGATCAGCAGATCATCGTGTCCGATAATACCGTAGCGTTTGTAACAACCAAGGATGTGCCGGTGCTGTTATCAACTCAGTTCGGTGAGCGACTGGATTTCAATGGCTATGAGGAGCATCCCGCCGTGCTGCGCTGTGATTCCCGCGCGGATGAGGCTTACTACGCTTATCCTGTCAGCATCGACAGCAGCCTTCACAATCTTTCGGCAGCGTATTTTGCGAACGG
>JAFSRK010000262.1 GCA_017446165.1 Ruminococcus sp. | reverse complement strand
GAAATATGTATAAAGATCAGGTGGGATCAGGCGCGAATTGGTGAGGATGACACAGACTTTTTGAATAGTTTGTAAATTAATGTACAGATGTCAAAAAAACGCCATATCATGCGGGTTTTCTGATAATCGGGCAAAAGATAAAAGCAGACGCCGGAGCGTCTGCTTTTGAAGTGAAAAAATTATTTGAGCGCGTCTTCGACGAGCTTGACAATGCCGTCAGCCTTGTCACTGATAACAAGATAAATAAAGTTACCGTTGGTCTTGACGGAGCAGCTCTCGAGAACTGCGACAGCCTCGGGGGTGTAGCTCTTGGCGGTGCTGCGCTGAGCATCCAGACGGCTGTTGAGCTGTGTGACGATCTTGTCGACTGCAGCGGAGTCATTTGCTTCAACGAGTACGATCTCGGTGAAATCGGTCGAGGAGCTGGAACGCTCTGCGGCAAACTGCTTAATGTCGCTCTCGGCAATCATATAGTAGCGGTCAAGCTCAGCGTTGGTTTCGAGTTTCTTAAGACCGTCGACGGTGCTTTCGGAAATATCATACTGAGAATTGATGTCGCCGAGAACCTTGTTAAGGTCTACGCTCTTTGCGGAGGCGTCATCGGACTTCTTGTCGTTGGAACCGCCGCAAGCAACCAGTACAGCCGCCATCATCAAAACAGCCAAAGTAAAGGCTAAAATTCTTTTCATGCTAAATTTACCTCTTTCTTAAAAGTTTGCGTTCCTATCATACTATATCCGAAACGGAAAAGCAAGTTGGATGTCAAAACTGTAATTTATCAGAAATCGAGCGTGTCGACGCGTGTCAGAAGTCCGTCGAGCTTTTCTTTACAGGCGGCAATCAGTTTTCTGCCGTCTTCGGTTTTGTCCAGCCCGATGCGGATGGCTCGGCGCATGACGCGCAGGTATCCGATGAAAGAAGCCTTTTCCTCGACCTCGTCAAGGCGGGCTTTGTCGTTGGTCTCGAGATAGATCTCAAGCGACCTTCTCCACAGGCGGTAAGCGGTATCCGCGCTGATGCCGAGGAAACGCTCGACCTCACCGGGATCCGAAACGCCGAAGCCCTTGTAGGCGTTGAACATGAACGCAAGCTCATAGATCGGATGACCCTCACAGAGGGTGTCCATATCGATCAAGAGGGTCTCGTCATTCTGGAGCATGATGTTCTTGATATGCAGGTCGCCGTGGATCATCATTCCGTCGTCGGGAATTTTCTCGATCAACATACGGAGCTTTGAGAAAGACTGCTCGTCAAAATACGGACGAACCATCTCAGCCCAGCCGAAAGCGATCTCCTGCTGGCTCGGAAGATTCGCGGGCGCAGGGGTGGAATGGATAATCTTCGCGATCTCCATGCTCTTCTCGGCGACGAATTCAAGGTTATTTGCATCCTCGATCATCAGCTCGTCAAAGCTCTTTGCGTTAAGCAGCTCAAAAACCGAACCGTAGGTCTCCCCTACCTTGACAACGTCATAAGGAATCGCGGTCGGGATGCCGAGAACGAATGCCGTGCGGGACAGCTCACGCTCACGCTTGACACTGTCGAGCGAGGTGGCGTCCTTGTAGACCTTGACGATCGTGTCGCGGTCGATACGGTAAACGGTACCGTTCGCACCCGCGCCGATGATCTCACATCCGGTGACGTCGAAAACGCGGAACGCCTTCTCGACCGTTACCATCTCAGTAAAGCCGGTCATCTCGAACACCTCATAAACATCATGAGCAACGTTGATCAGCTTCAAATTCTCGCCGTATTTGCGGGTAAGCTTCAAGATAATCCTAAGCCCTGCGCTCGAGATATACTCAAGCTTCTCCATATCAAGGATCAGCGAGTTCGGATTCTGTCCATCGACGATCTCCATGATCTCTTTCTCGATAGCCGGAGCGTTTGATGAGTCGATATGACCTGTGGGATAAAGAGTCATCTCTGAGGAATTCATATCATATTTCATATATACCTCCCAAATCGGGTAAATATCATTTGTCGCGCAACAGATGAATGAGCGCGATACCGGATACGATCGCGGTAAGTCCCGCAGCAGCCATACCGAAGATCTTGCGCGTATAGGGTACGTTATAGTCAAGATCCGCATACGACGGATTGACCATGTATTTGATGATCGGCATCAGCAGCTTGCGCTGCTCTGACAGCACGTCGGAATGCATGCGGATATTATCCTTTGCAATCACCGCCGTCTGACGCTCGCCGGGTTCATAGGGTTTCCAGTCAAAGCCGTCGATCGAAGGATCGCCGCAGCGGGCAAAATTCGTCCACATCTGCATGACCTGCTTTGACATTTCTTCGTCAGCGGGAGCGCCGGTGTAGATGGTTTCCTGCGTGTTGCCGAAAACATAGGCAAGCTCAACAGCGTGGCATGCGCCGCGATACTCGATCGTCGAACGCTCCATCCAGTAGTAGATATATGCCTTACCGCCGTTGAGGTTATGCAGCTCCGCCTGACGGATCATCGGAAGACGGAAGATGATATCATTGAAGAATTCAACGATCTTCCAGAGATCATGTCCTTTTCTGAGCTTCATAAACTTGCCGACGCGAGCCTTGTCCTCGCGCGAGAACAGCCTCATGTCGTTTTCAAACGCGACCTTCATGCCGACTCTGAACGGAACGATGCCGCCGACCTCGCCGACCCAATAGTTCATCTCGTTGGAATTCGTGCCGTATAGAACGTCGATCCCTGCGGTCACGCCGTTGAGATAGGCTTCGTAGGGATTCACGGGTATGAGCCTGCCGTCGCGCTGGGGGAAGTTGTTATGGTGGTTGACCTTCTCGTTGATCCGCATGAGATCGGCTTCGCTCATTGCGAGCAGATCCTCCATCTTATTGGTGCCGCAAGCCTTGATCAGATAATCGGTGAAAGCCTTGCACTCTTCCTTCGAGAATGTCAGCGCAACGGAACCGCTCTCGGCAATCACACGCTTGAACAGACCCTTCGCCTGAGGAATGATCGGTAAAAGCGAAACGCTGCCGCCGCCGGCTGATTCACCGAATATGGTGACGTTTGACGGGTCGCCGCCGAAAGCGCGGATATTCGCACGGAGCCAGCGAAGAGCCTCGATCTGGTCGAGGAGTCCAAGGTTCGGCGCATCGGGATACTCATCACCGCCCTCGAGATAGGACAGATCAACGAAGCCCATCAGACCGATACGGTAGCCGACGGTCACAAGGATGATGTCGGGATTCTCCGTTACGAAGTTATGACCGTCATAGAGCGGATCGGCGGTGCCGCCCCAGCCGTAAGCGCCGCCATGGAGAAATACCATGACGGGCTTCTGGTTGTTGTCACAGGAGCGGTTCGTCCACACGTTGAGATAAAGGCAATCCTCGCTCTGAGGATAATAAGACGCCTGCTCGGTCAGCCACTCGGTCTGGATCGGGGACTTTCCGTTATAATATGCCTCAAAAACAGCTTCGTCAACCTCTACCGGCTCAGGTCGCTTCCATCTCAGCTCGCCGACAGGAGGCTTGGCAAAAGGAATTCCGCGAAACGCAACGATATCGTCGGTCCTCTTGCCGACAAAAACACCGTTGCGGCATTTGGCGGCAAGATCCTCATCATAGGCGCCGAAGATCTGATGATTCTCGCCGTATGTAGAGCGGATCCTTGCTTTGATCATTTTTTCTTCTTTATTCATTACTTCTTTCTCCTGAATAAGCTGAGCAGCTCAACAAAGAAGTTAGATTTATCAGTGACCTTCTTGCGGATTTCATCGACGGTCACATCCTGCTGGGAATGGTTTGTGACGAGCGTCTGAGCAACGCGCAGAAAGAGATCCTTGAACTTTGTCATGCTCTCATCTTCGTAGCGGCTCGCGGCATAGTCGATCATCAGTACCAGACCGTCAGCGCCGTCGAGGATCTCCATATCGAGGATTGTCTGAGACGCCGCCTGGTTCTGGCGGATATCGATGGTCTCGATATCCAGGCCGTCCATGCCCATGTCGCGGATATCCTGCTGATACAGAAGATACGCGGATTCAACGGTATAGACCTGGCTGTTGATATCGACATAGGGATAACAGCAATGCTCAATGCCCTTGCGAACCTGATCCTGAACGTCGGCGAAAACGTCGCGGATAGTCATGTCATCCTTCAGGCGCAGTCCGACGGGAAGCTCACGGAACAGAAGTCCGACAGTAGACATCATATCCATGTCCTCACGGCCGTTATAGTTCCAGGAAATCTTGACGTCGTTCTTCTTATTATAGAAAGCGATCGCGAGCGCGGCAACGGTGATAAAGAACTCGTTGCGGCTGATCTTGTAGCGTCGCTCGATGGCGTTCATCTGAGGCTGTTCGATGCCGAGCGGTGCAAACAGCTCGCCCATCTCGTTCTCGCGGGACTCGTGATCGGTCTCGGGATAGCCGGTCCACTCGATGTTGTCGTAGCGTTCCTCAAAGTAACGCTTGCTGACCTCATAGAACTCGTCCTTCACCATGTTTTCACGGTTGGCGAGCATGAGATAATAGTAGTCGGGCTCAGGCTGCATACCCATGTATGCCTTGCCGATGTTCTCCATGAAAACCTTGAGGGAGGTGCCGTCGAACAGCGTATGGTGAACATCGAAGAACAGGTAGCCGTTCTTCTCGGTCTCGAAAACGCGGCAGCGATAGAGCTTGCCGCCGATGATCTTGAAGGGCTGTACCAGCGTATCCTTGAGGCTGTCGAATTCGAATTCGGACAGCTTTTCGACGTGAATCTCAGAGAAGACCTCGGGAGTATAACGCTGAACGATCTCGCCGTCGTCGTTGAAGTGGAAGGTAGTGAGCAGCGCGGGGTGGTTCTTGATCACAGCGTGCATCGCCGCGATAAACTGATCCATATCGAACAGGTTCTTGTCGAGCTTCATCATGGAGAACAGGTTATACATGGTGGACTTCGGGGTGTAGAGCTGGTAGTCAACCATGTAGAGCTGCTCGGCGGTCAGAGGATGCTCCTCTTTCATCGCGCGGGCATTCTTGACCTCGTGGGATTCGCCGTCGTCGTTCGCGTGCTTTTCGATATACATCTCAGCGATCTTCTCGGGAGTTCTGCCGCGGAAAATCTCAGCAGCGCTCAGACCCGGGAGTCCGCTCTCGGAAACAAGCTCAATCGAAGCGAGCGAGTCGCCGCCCAGCTCGTAGAAATCGTCGTGGATACCGACCTGATCAAGCTTCAAGACCTTTGCCATCGCAAGGCAGATCTTCTCCTCGGTCTCGTTGGTCGGTGCGACATACTCGGAGCGGAAGTCCTTGGTGTCGGGCTTCGGCAGAGCCTTTCTGTCGAGCTTTCCGTTGGGCTTGAGCGGGACGGAGTCGATCTTGATATAGAAAGCCGGGATCATATAGTACGGCAAACGTTTCGCAAGCTCAGCGCGCATGACCTCGCCGTCTACCTCGACGTCCTCGGTATAATAAGCGCAAAGGAAGCTCTTGCCGTTCTCTTCAAAGCCGCGCGCGGCTGCCCAGTCGATGCCAAGCACCTGCTTGACGGCAGCTTCGATCTCGGCGGGTTCGATACGGTTACCGTTGATCTTGATCATGTCGCCGGAACGTCCGAGCAGGACATAGTTGCCGTCGACCTCTTTACGCGCAAGGTCGCCGGTGTGATAAATACCGTCGACGAACGCTTTTTCGGTTTCCTCGGGGAGATTGATATAGCCGCGGACGTATTCGTTCTCGAAGCACAGCTCGCCCATCTCGCCGTCGGCGACCTCGTCACCGCCGTCTTCACCCTTGAGGATGATGTTGATATTGATCTCGGGTCTGCCGATCGGGCAGGTCTCGTAGGATTTGTCGATCTTGAAAACGCCTACCGCGAAGCCGCTCTCGGAAGCCGCGTAGATGTTGATCAGATCAAGGTTCTTGTTATAGAGGTTGTTCGCAGGCTCACTGCCGACGAACAGCATGCGCAAAAACGGTCCCGTGGTGTTGCCGAGCATGCGGACATAGGACGGCGTCAGGAATGTGATGGTGATGCGCTTTTCGATGAAGAACATCTTGAGCGCCATGGGGTTCTTGATCGTCGCATAGCTGACGACGAACATCTTGCCGCAGAAGATGCTCAGTACCTCGAGGATAACGATGACAGACGCGACAAAGTTCATCGGCGCAAGAAGTGCCAGTCTGTCGCTGCTCTTGAAGGGATTCTCGCCGTTCAGACGGATGGACTCGATCGCGCGGCTGAGGTTGCCGTACTCGTGAAGTACGCCCTTGGGGTTGCCTGTCGTACCGGAGGTATAGATCGCATAGGCGGCGTCATGGAGATCGGTCGTCTCGCGACCTTCGATCGCCTCGGTGTGCATGACCTCTTCCCAGTTGTCGGCGGAAAGTTCAAACTTACAGCCGCAGTCGTTGCGGATATAGGCGATACGATCGGGAGCGTAGGTATCCTCGACCAGCGCCCATGCAGCGCCGGCTTTCCAAACACCGATCATCGCGATGACCGGCAGGATTCCGCGCGGCAGGTTGAGCAGAACAAAGTCCTCTTTACCGATGCCGTGGGATTTCAGATAGGCGTAGACGCGTCCGCTCATATCGTCGAGCTCCGCGTAGGTTACGCCTTTTGCATGTGCGTCGTCAAACAGGATGGCGGCGCCGGGTTTTTCTTGGGTATATTGCTCGAGCAGTGCTAAGATATCCGTCATGTCTACCTCACTCGATCGTCAGGATCTCGGAAAAACCGGTGACTTCGAAGATCTCCATAACGGTCTCGTTGACGTTCTTGATCTTCATCGAACCCTGCTTGTTCATGGTCTTCTGCAGAGAGAGCAGCAGACGCAGACCGGCGGAAGAAATGTAGTCGAGCTGCTTGAAATCAAGTGTCAGCTCGGTGACAGGATCAAGACCGTCTTTGAGGATCTTCTCAGCCTCGCCTACGGTCACAGTGTCGATTCTGCCGGAAACTTCGGCATAAAGTTTGGTTCCGTCAAGTTTTTTGTTGATTGTCATAGTACGTTCTCCTTTATAATAATTGTTTATTAATTGCAAGTTTTCTTGATGCTGAGGATATTCTGACCGTCTTTGTACTCATAGGTCACGCTGTCCATCGTCTTCTTGACGAGGAAGATCCCGAGTCCGCCGATCTGGCGCTCATCAGCCGAAAGGGTCGTATCCGGATCGGCTGTTTCGAGCGGATTGAAGGGCTTGCCGTTATCCTTGAAGGTGATGATCACATTGAGGGGATCATCGGTGACATCGACGGTCACGGTCGCGGGGCCGACATCGGGCTTGTACGCGTAGTGAGCGATATTGGAAAACAATTCATCGATCACCACATCGATCTGTGTTACCGCTTTGAACGGACAATCTACAGCCTCGAGCTTTTCGTTGACAAATTCAGTGACTCTGTCCAGATTTTCGATCGTCGCGTCTAACGTGATTTCATTCATGCAGATACCTCCTTTTCGGAATCGTCAGTCACGGGCTTTGCGCCGTTGTAGCGCACACACATCATAGTGATGTCGTCGAACTGGGGCGCTTCAGCCACAAACTGATCGATCCGGGATTTGATAGTATTCAAAAGCTCTTCCGTGGATGATTCGGGAGAAACATTCAAAGCGTTCAGCATTCTCTCGACCGAGAACAACTCGCCTTTTGCGTTGGTCGCCTCGGTGACGCCGTCGGTGTAGAGATACAGCGCATCTCCTTTACCCAGCGTAAATTCGTAATCCTTGTAACGGACGCCGTCCATACCGCCGATAACGAAGCCGTGCTTGTCCTTGTACAGCTCAAAGCCCTTGCCCGCGCGGTAGATGGCGGGATACTCATGTCCGGCGTTGGCGGCGATTACCTTTCCGGTGCTGATCTCAAGGATGCCGAGCCACACGGTGACGAACATCTCAGCCTGATTGTTGCTGCAGATCTGGTGATTGACGAACTGCAGAATCTCGGCGGGTGTGCCGCCCATCAGGGTGCGGTCGTTGATCAGAATCTTTGACGCCATCATGAACAGCGCCGCGGGGACGCCCTTGCCGGAAACGTCAGCCATAACCATTCCGAGGTGGTCGTCGTCGATCAAAAAGAAGTCGTAGAAGTCGCCGCCGACCTCCTTCGCGGTATCCATCGAGGCGTAGATGTCAAACTCGTTGCGCTCGGGATATGCGGGGAAAATGCTCGGTACCATGCCGTTCTGGATCTGGGTCGCGGTCTCGAGCTCTACCTTTGCGGCTGCGGAGGCACGGGCGATTTTATTCTGATCCATGACCATCTGGAAACCGTGCTGAGCGATCAGAACGGCGATCATGGCGAGGATGCAGTACACGAGCAGGCGCGGCATGAAGCCGTCGATCAGCGCCTTGCGGACCAACGTTCCCTGATCGAAGTTTTGCGCGAGCAGGGTCGCTCTGAGCGAATCCTTGATCGTCAGCTGCGTTCCCTCAGGGAGCTTCGGCAGAAGATTCAGGTCAAGGATGCCGTAGAACACGGTAGACGCGGCAGCAAGCGCATAGCCGATGATGTTGAGCGCGGCGGTGATCATGGTCAAACCCTTAGAGCAATAGCGCGCCGAAAGGAACAGCGGGATCGCCATCACCAGCACGACGTTGTGGTTGAGGATCGAATACAGCCGCATGAAAACGAGAGATAAGCCGAACAGCATGACATATTTCAGCCACGGAGCGTGCTTATCCTTGAAAATCAGATAAAGCACGAACGGGATCGCCAGCTCGATGACGCCCTGTACGGCAAGCGACAGCATCGTCTGCAGCGGAACGGTAAAGAGTCCGACAAAGTTGAGAATCGTTGCCAGAACCAGTATAACGGCACAGTCAATGATAACGACGGCTGTGAGCTTGTTCGCCTTGCGTTCATTCTGTTCGAAAACCGCCTTCGTTTCCTCAGACTCATAGATCTTGAAATACGATTTGAACCTTTGCATCTTAGACATAGCGTCATCCTCTCATCATTGGGATCATTCTATTTCACGACGATACACTGGGTACCGAGCTGGTGATAGCGTTCGTCGACAAGCTCTTTGTCAAAGCACGATACACAGCCCGCGGCGGAATCGTCAAAATAATACTGTTCTTCATCAAAGCCGATCAGCACAAGACAATGCTCATGAGCAAGCCAATCGAATTTATCGCCGATCTCAGTCTTTGCGTTCTCGTCGACATAGTTGACCGTCCATGTGTCGAAGACATACGGCTCCTGCATCGCGGTGGTCGCCCAGATCATGACGGGAACGTCGTTCACGATATATTCAAGGCAGAGATCCTCGAGTGATACGCCCTCATAGTTATAGGCTTTGAGCGAGGAATTCTGATCGGCGAGATACTTGTTCATGCTCTTTGCCATCGAGGGTGCGTAGACGCCCCAGCCCGCGTAGGCGGTACCGGCAAAGCCGCTGTTCATATCGGGACCTTCCATGCTGTCGCCCTCTCCGAAGACCGGTCGGCAGTCGAGATAGTTGTCCGCAAAATCGAACTCGTCCAGATCGAAGCCGAGGATGTTCATCAGCATCGTGCAGGCGTAAGTCTCACAGCCGGCTTTCAGCTCGGTCTGCGGGATGACATATGCTTCGGCGCCGGGGATCATATAGCTGTCCGGCAGGGTCGGCTTCTCTGTCGGAGGCTCGGTCGGAGCAGCCGATGCTTCATCAGCGGTCGAAACAGACTCCCCCATCTCCTGAAACGATTTCTGACATCCGGTCGATACTAACGTGATCGTGACGACAAGCGTCAGAACGATTACCATTTTAATCCTGTTTTTCATGTTCTTTCCATTTCCTTACGATCACACAAGACTAATGACCATAATACCTCATAATAAACATTGTTATCATACCATTAATTTGTCCAATTGTCACTAACTAAATGGAATAATACAAAAAATTTTTCAAAAAAATCACCGCATATCCGATGACATGCGGTGAATATCACACTAAAGATAGATCGTCAGGTTGTTCAGCTCCATGGTACTGAGGTATTTGACCTCCTTTGCCATGCCGCAGATCATGCGTATTCCGATATTAGCGGTCGGATCATCGGATTCGTGCATCTCAAGCCATTTGACCGGATCGAATTCCCTGCAGTTGTCGCGATAGCGCAGGATCCAGCCCTCTTCTGTGTTCAATATGCGGATGTCGATGCTGTGCTCTTTGCCGTCGTTGAAGCCATGCTCGATGACGTTGTTGCACAGCTCCTCGACAAATAGCGACATCAGATAGGACTGTTTATCGGTTGCGCCCTTATTATCGCAGAATTCCCTGACAGCTTCGGAGGCGGGGATCACGGCTTTCTGAGTTTCGACCGAGAATTCAAAGGCATTCTCAGGAGCCACGCCGAACGGCTCCTTGACGAACAGAAAATCGGCGAACGAACGCGGGATTCCGCGCTTATAGTAGGCGGCGAGTCCGAAGATCGCGAGCATTGTCAGCACTTCGGTGATGATGAACGAAGCCCAGACCGCGTCGGTTCCGATGACTCCGGACAAGGCGAGCGCCGGTATGATGATGAAAACGAAGTTCTGTAAGAAACAATAGATGTTGGAGATGACCATGCGCCTGAGTCCCTGCGTATAATTGACGAAGGCGTTGTTGATGCCGTAGAGGATGATACCGCAGGCATAGAAGCGCAGTCCTCTCGCGGCAAGGCGTATCATTTCTTCGCTCTTATCATCGCTGAAGGCGCGGGCGATCCAATCTGCTCCGGCAAAGGTGACCACAGCCAGAACAGCGCCCATGATCAGTGCGGTCTTGACCGTAACCTTTAAAAGAGAGATCATTGCCGACCGATCCTGCTCTCCGATCATCAGACCCGCTATCGTCGCGCAGGTCATGCCGATACCGACCATGATGGAGGACATCAGATTGATCGCAGTATTGACGACGCCGAATGCCGCCAGCACAGTGCTTGCCATCGCGGCGCTGACAACGCCGACCAAAATGCGGTTGATGATCGCGACGCGGAGCATCGCCGAAGCCGAACCGACGCCCGAGGACGAACCGGTCGTAAAGATCTCCAGATAATTCTTGAAGCGGATACCCTTGAAGCTGAATTTGAAGATGATATCTTTCTTGGTGAAATGCAGAAGCATGATAATCAGTCCGATGCCGTAGCTGATGGATGTCGCCATGCCCATGCCGAAAAGACCGCCCTTGATCACCAACGCGTTCAAAAGATCGCCGACGATGTCCAGCACCGTCATCACGACGACCGCGACGACAACGCGGTTGGCGTCTGCGTCGAGACGCATGAGCGCGTTGAATTCAAAGAGGAACAGCACGGACGGCAGCGCGAACATCACGCCGATGAGATAGTCGGTGGAGCCTTTGAGGAGAGCGTCGGTCTTTGCGCCGAGCATCACACAGATGGGATCCTTGAAGAATACAATGATGATCATCAGGACGACGGAGACCGTTACCGTGATGATCATACATGCGGAGAATGCCCTGCGCGCCTTCTGCTTATCGCCGGCGCCGAGATGGTGGGCGCAGATGACCTGTGCGCCGGTGGCGAGGATCCCGCTGAACGCCGTCGCGAGGTTAACAACCGGCATGACGAGCGTATATGCTGCCATACCGTCCTCACCCAAGAATCGCCCGATAACCACACCGTCGACGACGATGCCGATCATCGCGGCGACCGTCGCGGCGATGATGCTGACGACCGTTCCGCGAAACAGCTTGCTGATAATTTTTCCGTTTTTGCTCATTTTCTCCCCTACTTCTATATATAGTGGATGGATTACCATTGGTATAGTAACACAATCACGCCGTGATTTCAACGGATTTCCCGCAATTTTTCAAAAGTAATACAATATTGTTTCTTGATTCTCTTCCACAACATGTGGTATGATTGATACGGCATATATTGCAATAATATTGTAAAGGAGAGTTGATTATGAACATATCATCTCAGCAGCGTAACTCATCTGCTGCCCCCAAGAGAAGTTCAATTCTCAGATCCAATCCGGTCATGAGAAGGCTAGACAAAGTCACTGAGTACACCGAATCCAATTCGGCTACCTACGGCGGTATCACGTTTAAAACCGTCTTATTCCTGCTTTTCACCATCGGCGGCATCGCGATCGAACTCTTTGTCGCTAAGTTTTTGCAAACCGGCGATATTCTCCACATGAACATCCGCGGCTTTGAATTCGATATGTACAAAACCGAGGCGTTCGTTATTCTCGGTGTCGTGATCGCCGCCGTGGTTTTCCAGCTGCTCGCGTTCTTTGCCCGCTCGACAACTCCCGTCACCGGCGCGCTGTACTGTATCACACAGGGATATTTCATCGCGTTCCTCGTTTTCACGGTTCTCAAGGGCTATGAATATCTCGGCGCTCTGGCGCTCGCTATCACCATGCTGATCATCCTCGTAATGGCCATTCTCTATTCCACCGGCGTGATCCGCGTCACAAAGAAATTCAGGATGATCCTGTTCACACTGATTATCACTTCTGTTATCGCTTCCTTGCTCCTGCTGGTTGCTTCGTTCATTCCTGCCACTCAGCCGCTGGTTGCTTCGCTGAGAAGCAACATGTGGCTTTCGATTGGCGTCTCCGTCGTTTTCATCATCATCGCAGCGCTGTTCCTGATCTGCGACTTTGACACCATCGACCATGTCGTCAACGACAAGCTCCCGAAGAAATATGAGTGGACTGCGGCGTTCGGCCTTGCGTTCACCGTCATCTGGCTGTATCTCAAGGTCCTCGACCTGATCATGACGATCGCCGGCAATAACAAAAAATAATCTATATATATGAAAAGAGGCTGTCGTTGTGACAGCCTCTGATTTTTATATGCCCGCTCGATTTCTTGATGTACAGCAAAGGGCGTATTCTAAGCCGCTTGGATGGATGTTAAGAACGCGTCGAGGATCGGACGATTCTGGATATAGTTCTCGACCGGCGACATGCGGAAGATGACGTAGAATTGGCGCTGATACTTGACGACGATCATATCCACATGCTGCAGCTCGTCGGTCAGTTTGGTGCGGTACTCAAAGCTGAAGCCGCAGGCGCGCTTACCGAGAAGCTTCATGTTGATCGTGTCGCCCTTTTTGAAATCCTTGAGGTTCTTCCGAAGCGTTCTTTCCGCGCCGCGGGCGACGCATCTCGAGTCAGTCATCATCTGGAGCAGACGGTGAGCAGGGGATTTTGCGATAGACAGCGTGATCTTCTTGTCGTCGCTATGAACGCCCCAGCGCTCGATATCACCGGCGAAATACTTCTCCATTTCCCGCTCGTCCATCAGGCGGAAGTTATCGGGGTATGCTACGGAAATGTTGTAATACATGGTTCTGTTCATCATGATAATCACTCCTGTTCTTTCTTATTGCGGGCAAATCAGCCTTGGGTGACGTTGAGATCATTGTCAACGATTACGGTGAGGTTAACGGGTACCTTGACATTGTCATCGGTGTTGTAGTAGAGGGTGACATGCGCGGTACCGGGGGTGACGCCGTAGAAGGAAAAGTCATACTGCCGGCGGTCAAAGTTGTAGTTGCAGGCGAGGACGAAGTTGCCGTTGTCGGCGCTGTAGGTCCAGTCGAAGCCGTAGGAAGTCTTGCCGTTCGCATTATAATGGAGCGCGTTGCCGGTCTTTTCGGGAGCCAGACGCTTGACGTCCATGTAGACGCGCTCGCCGTTGACTCTGACGACGTTCTCCTCGGCAGTTTTCTCGAGGTTGCTGCCGCCGTAGCAGCGCTGTGCGACGCTGTAAGCCACATCGGTGGTTACGGACTGTGCAGCGGCGGGAGCCTGAGTATTCGAAGAATTGTCAACCTGAGGCGCATCGGCTTTGATGTTTGCCTCAGCTGCGGTGGTGGAAACAGTGGTCATGGGCGCGGCTGTGAGGTGATTCTCGGTCTTGGTTGCAAAGAAGATGATCGCTCCGATGGAGATCGCGGCAACCAGTGTCAGCGCGATGGTCGCGATGATGACGCCTGCGGAGCCGGACTTCTTGGGACGCTCGCGGACTTCTCTGCGGGGAATGTATTCGTTGGTTCTGACATAGGAGCGGTTCTCCGGAGCTCTGCGCTCGTCATAGCCGTACTCGGAGTAGCTGTCGTTGCAGCGGCGGATTTCGTTCTGACGATTGACGTCAACGCTCTTGCTGTTATAGATCTTGTCTGCGTTGTGGGGGGTGTAAACACTTCTCATCATTTTAGGTTCCTCCTGTCCAATCTATTATTCATTGAAGCTATTATCGAATTGTTATCAGTCTCGGTTTTTCTCTCTCCCTTGACTGTGGCTACAGTATAATAGACAGACTATGACAAGAATGGGACAAAATTACGGTGATTTTTGTCTTTTTTCAAAAAATTCGATAATATTTTAAAAAAATGAATGGCGTGAAGAAATAATTGACAGGAATTTTATGAATCCACTTGACAACTCGAAATTTTTGGCTATAATAATAAAGGTCGATGCGGAATTGTGTAAGGGTAGCACAGCAGACTCTGACTCTGTATGTCTGGGTTCGAATCCTAGTTCCGCAGCCAATGGCCCCGACACTATCGGGGCTGTTTTTTTCGAGGTGTGGCGCAGTTTGGTAGCGCGCTTCGTTCGGGACGAAGAGGTCGCAGGTTCAAATCCTGTCACCTCGACCAAATAAAAAGGACCGCTTAGGCGGTCCTTTTTATTTGGTCGAAATAGGAATGTGACAGAATTTGAACCAGTGATCATACAACGATAAACAGAAAGACTGATTTGAATGACATTTGACTATTTCTCGCAAAATGCAATAGTGGTATATTTAATATAGTAAGATATAAAAGGGTGTGAGTTGATGGCTGATCATAAAGTATTCAGATGTGAAGTCATGCGTCAGAAGGGTCACGATATCGTCGCTGACGTTACGATGAACGGTAGTGAGATAATAATAGATGATGTGAGAGTTTCTCTTTATGAGGAATGTTCCGGCGAATGTCGGATGGGAAGAATCGATCTTTGCATTGGCAATCCGGAGCTTGAGATTTGCAATAATCTTGACATGCAAAAACCGATCAGACTGTTTATTCCAATGCGTGACAAGCCGTTAAACATCACGGCATTGTATCTTTTCAGCTCGTGGTGGACGCGTCCTGCATTTATTGAGAGTCCCGCTGATATGCCCGACAAAACTCAGGTCGCTCTGTTCAAGTATCGTGACAGATATGGCTGCTTTGTGCCGATGGTCGGCAACAGCTTCAAGGCTTATCTGACCGGCGGTACGGAGTCTGAGCTTCAACTGGTACTGACGGCGCTGTGCGGCGGGATCAGTCAGGTTCATGAGCCGCTGTATCTCTACGCAGAAGCACAGTCCGTAGACGAGACTATTGCGACTGTATTCAAGGAGCTTGCGCGTATCAAAAATATCAGAACGCGCGAGCATCGCCGTCTGCCCGAGATTTTCCGCTATCTCGGATGGTGCAGCTGGGACGCGTTCTACACAGACGTCAATGAGGATGGGATCCGTCAAAAGGCGACTGAATTCGCCGAAAAGCAAGTTCCGGTCAAGTGGATGATCATCGACGATGGCTGGTTGACCTTGAAGGATCGCCTGCTCTGCGATTTTCGTCCCGATCCGGAAAAATTCCCGAACGGGTTCACAAAGATGGCCGAGGATATCAAAAGCGCCACAACTGTCGAATGGTTCGGCGTGTGGCACGCGCTGATGGGCTATTGGAGCGGGATCTCGCCCGAAGGTTCTGTTGCTGTTCAAGAGGCTGAATATCTTTGCCGCACAACGAACGGCAGACTGGTTCCCGATCCAAAACGCGGCGAGGGCTTCTATCGCGACTGGTACCGTGTTCTAAACGATCAGGGCATCAGCTTCGTCAAGGTGGACGGTCAGGGGACGATCCCGCTGTGCTTCGAAAATACGGTTCCGCTCGCCAAAGCCGCGCGCGATCTGCACGGTGCGCTCGAGAGCGGAGCGGCGCGGATGGACGGCGCTGTCATCAACTGTATGGGCATGGCGATGGAGAACATCCTGTCTCGTCCGAACACGGCGATCTCCAGAAACAGCGACGACTTTTCCCCGATGCGGGAGGACAGTTTCAAGGAGCATTTGCTCGAGAACGCCTACAACGCGCTGTACCATGATCAGATCAACTGCTGTGACTGGGATATGTTCTGGACAAATCACCCGGACGGTCAAAAGCACGCACTGCTAAGAGCAATCAGCGGCGGTCCGATCTACTGCAGCGACCGCGTCGGAGAAACCATACCTGAGGTACTCGAACCGCTGTGTTATGCAGACGGAGAGCTGTTGCAGATGGATCGCTCGGCTAAGCCGACGGATGACTGTGTGTTCATCGATCCGATAAAAACAGGATTCTTGAAGCTGCAAAACACGGCACGTTACGGACAAGATCTGATCGGCGGCGGTATCGCGGTATTCAATCTGTCCGATAAAGAGATCGCCTGTTCCCTGTCCCCCGCAGAGATCAGCGGGATCACAAAGTGCGACAGGTATGTGGTATTCGATTATTTCCGCGGTATGATTCACAACGTCAGCTGTGAGGAATCGATCGAGTGCGTAGTAGAGGGCGGCGGTTTCGGATGGTTCGTCGTCCTGCCGATGACCGGTTCCTGCACCTGTCTCGGACTGATGGAAAAATATGTCGGATTCACGACGGTAGAGAGCATAATAGACGGTCAGGACAGTCAAAAAGCCATTCTGCACGGATCGGGTACGATCACATGGGCGTCCGAACGCTTGCCGAAGCATGTTGAAGTGAACGGACAGGATATGACCGATCTTATTCAAAGAAACGGCGAACTGATCCAATTACCGCTTCCCGACAAAGCAGGTCAGACGATTATTGAACTTCAATTCTGAGAATATATAAGTAAAAGCCTTGTCGGTCGACAAGGCTTTTTTGATACATAGTAGATTATAAGCGCGGGCGGATGTCCTCCCCGATGAAATCGAGGCGATCGCATGAACCCATAACACGGGATACAAAGCGCTGGGAGTAAGTGGACAACAGCTCGTTCATCGTCAGGTTGGTGTTCATGATGAGCGGCTTGCCCGACAGGATGCGGGAGTTGAAGATATTGTAGACCGCCGATACCGTAAACGGTGTGGCGAACTCGGTGCCGAGATCGTCGATGATCAGCAGATCGCATTTCATCAGCGACGAGAAGGTGTTCTCCTCCTGCTGGTACTGATAAGAAAAATGCTCACGCTCGAGCCGCTGGAGAATATCGGGCGCGGATACATAGACGACGGACATTCCCTTTCGGATGACATCGTTGGCGATCGCAAGGCTCAGGTGGGTTTTGCCGAGTCCGGTCGCACCGCGCATCAGCAGGCTGCGAGAGGTCACGGAGAAGTTGTCAGCATAAGCACGGCAGTAGTTGAAAATGTTCGACATGCGGTTGAGCGGTACCGAACCGCTTCGATCGGGCTGATCGCTGTAGAAATCGAGATTAAAGCTGTCGAAGGTACATAACTGTAAGGGAGATTCGGCGTTGAGCTGTTCGCACGCGAGGTCGGACATCAGCTTTTTCAGGCAATCACAGGTGGTCGTGCGGTTATCCTGCTCGATGTAACCGGTGTCATGGCATTTGTCGCAGACATAGAACGGCTCGAGTGCCTCGGGGGTCAGTCCCAAGCTGCTCAAAATTTCATTGTATTCGTTCTGCAAAGCAAGGCTCTGCTCGGAAAGCTCGCGCATGCTGACTGAGGAATCGGAGGATTTGAGGATGGTTTTCGCGGTCGCGACACCGATGCGGGACAGTTCACGGTCGATCTCCCGCAAGCGGGGATTGGCTGTATACAATTGCTCGCGTTTGTAATCCGCCGTTCGCTGTGCGGACATGCGACGTTCGGCAAGGCGATCCTTTGCCGCAACCAATATATCATTTGAATAGGGCATCATTACACCTTCATTCGTTATACTAATTTCAAATAAAAAGCTTAAATAAGATGTTAGCGGAGAATTTCGGAGAACGCGGCGGAGGACGCAGGCAGGCTTGAGGTGTTGTCCAAATCTTTGATTTGGCTAACAACACCCATGCAACAACACTCCAAGAGCGAAGCGATTGGCTTAGTGTCACTGCTGGCGCCTGTCAAGTCTGACAACAAAGTTATACGGAATTCTCCGCAACAGATGTTAAAGGGTTTTATTTGAAATTAGTATTAATCGTCAAACAGACTCTTGTTTTCATACTTTGCGATATCAAATGACGCGCTCTCGCTCGAGAATACCGAACCTTTTGAGGACGGCTTCGGCTTCGGCGATTTGCGTTCCTCCTGTGCGAGGGCGTCGAGTGAGAAGATGCGCTTTTCGTACCATTTCTTGAGGATGGCGTTGATATAGCGCATGTTATACTCGCCCTTGGTGTTCACACAGCGTTCGTATGCCTCGACGATCATTTCATCGTTGAAGCTCCACGTCACTGTCCAGCAATAGGCGTATTCCTGCTGAGCTTTTGTAGGATTGCCGATGCTGCGGATACCAAGCAGCTTCGAGACCTTGCCCCATGCTTCGCGGGACTCGGTCATGCGACCGATCTCACGCTCGGCGGCTTCGACGGTATTGATCCCGTCGTCAGCCCACTTGATACCGAGCTTCTCGACCGTGCGGATGCTCGCGCTGCCGGTGGAGGCGACATAGTTGATCAACAGCGCCAAGACCTCACACGGAAGTCCGAAAGTGCTGTAAAGCATAACGAGCGTCGCAGTATCGCCGGGAGACAAGGGCTTTCCCAGAACGGTCTGGGCTTCGTCGAGCAGACCGACGAGGTTCTTGTCCTCGTTCATCACGCGGGCGACAAACACGGAATCCGGTCGGGTCGCGCGGGAGATCGCCGTGTGCTTCTGCACCTCGGGCTGCGGCGCTTTGATCGGCTCAGGTACAATCTGCGTCTGAGCCTTTTCGACCGGCGCCGAGGGGATCAGCTCTTCCCCACTCTCGGTGATCAAGCCGCGCTCGATCCAGAAATCGACGGCATTTTTTACTTCGCTGTCAGCAATCGACAACGCCTTTGAGAGCGATTCATCGGAGATCGGCTCCCCGCTGTGACGCAAAAGATACAGAATCACCTTGAGCTGGGATTCGCTCGCGAGCTTGATATGACGGTCGACCAAAGACGAGGGTACTGCAAAGATACTATTCCATTGTCCAAGATTGATTTGATAAGACATAGAATCATCCTAAACACAGATTGAACATAAGTATATCACAAATTAAACGGAAGTTCTACTCTTTTTGAGAAAAATGACAGATATTTTGACAGGCTTCGCTTGACTTGTCCGATTAATTAGGCTATACTTATAGCGAAATGCGGATGTAGTTCAATGGTAGAGCGCAACCTTCCCAAGGTTGATGTTGCGGGTTCGAGTCCCGTTATCCGCTCCAAGCCTGCTTGTGCAGGCTTTTTCATTATACAGATAAGGAGAATCAATATGAAATACACCTATATCCCCCGCGGCGTTTGTTCGCGCATGATCGAGCTGGACATCGAGGACGACGTCATCCGCGACTGCAAGTTTGTCGGCGGCTGTAACGGAAATTTGAAAGGCATCGGCGCACTCGTCAAGGGTATGGACGTTGACGACGCGATCGAAAAGCTCGAAGGTATCGACTGCGGCGGTCGAGGCACCTCATGCCCCGATCAGCTCGCGAAGGCGTTAAAAGCCGCGCAGGAAGCATGATCAAAAGGACCGTTAGGATTATACTCGCGGTCATAGCGGTTGTCTTTCTCATATGGTTCATCGTCCCTGTTTACTGGGGCATCTGGCATATCGGCTGTATCATCGGCATCGCGCTGTGCCTTGCAGTACTGTTCAGAACCGCATTTTCAAAAACCTATCACCGTATCAAAAAGAGGATGCTGTCACAAAAGGTGACGAAGGTCATCCTGCGAATCGTTCAGATCGGCGCGAGCGCAGTCGTCGTTTACTGCGTCGCGGTATCCGCGGTGATGGTCTACGCGATGATCCCGTGGAACGCGGACGACAATGCGACGGCGGTCGTTCTCGGCGCACAGGTGAAGAAATCCGGTCCCACCGCGATCCTGCGTCAGCGTATCAACGCGGCGGTCGACTATCTGGACAAGCATCCCGACGCCGCAGCGGTTGTCACAGGCGGTCAGGGAAGTGATGAACCGATCAGCGAAGCACAGTCCATGTATGAGAATATGATAACCGACGGTATCGAACCGGATAGGATATACATGGAACCGTCCGCGAAAAATACCGATGAGAATATCCGCTTTTCACTCAAAATCATCGAAGAAAATGATCTGAACCGACATATCGCGATCGTGTCCGACAGCTATCATCAGCTGCGCGCGCGGATCATCGCGCATAAAAATGACAGAAGCCTGGAGATCACGCCGGTCAATACCAAAAATACGCATCCCGCCGCTATAGCCGCCTATCCGTCGTATTTTGTACGCGAATGGCTGGCGATCCCCGTCGAGATCATCAAGTAATGCACAGTAAATCAGCCTCCCTTATGCGGGAGGCTGTTGTCGTTTTCCTTATTTTTCCAGCTCGCCGAGAGACAGCGCTTTCAGATAAGCGTTGATAAATCCGTCGAGGTCGCCGTCCATCACAGCGTTGATGTTGCCGGTCTCGAACGAGGTTCGGTGATCCTTGACGAGCGTGTAGGGCATGAAAACATAGGATCGGATCTGGGAACCCCAGGTGATCTCCTTCTGGACGCCCTTGATATCCTCGATCTTCTCGAGGTGCTCGCGCTCCTTGATCTCCATCAGCTTCGAAACCAGCATTTTCATGGCGACGTCGCGGTTCT
>JAFSRK010000261.1 GCA_017446165.1 Ruminococcus sp. | reverse complement strand
CCTTATGCCCTGGAGCGAAGAGATGAAGCAGTCCATCATAAGCAGAACAAAATCCGTAACAGAATAATTTAAAGCTATTGAGATAAATGTGTCAACCCCTCCGTTTTCTGACGGAGGGGTTAGTGTTTATGGGGTGGTTATTGAGCGGTTACGAAAGGTAGGTACCGCTTGCGGCGAAAAGATTCCTTATCGGTGCTGAATAATTATCGTTTTGGATATGTTTCATATGTACTATAACTTGACTCGACGGTGTGTTCGATGTAAAATAGAAGCATAACATATAGGGGAGTTTTCTAATGGTAAAAAAGATTTTCAGGATTGCTACAACTGTTCTGCTTGTGATTTTGATCGCGATTGTTATCATGGTTTTTATCACAAGAATGAACGGAAAATCTCCGTCAATTTTCGGCTATACCGTTTTTCGTGTCCAGACGGACAGTATGGTTCCCACTTTGCAGGTAGGCGATGTGATTCTCGATAAACATGTGGATGCTGATCAGATCAAGGTTGGAGATATAATTACATATAATTGTTTGAAAGGTGAGCTGAAAGGTCAGACGATCACTCACCGCGTCATCTCCGGGCCGGATTATCGTGACGGCGAATGCTATTTTACCACAATGGGTGATAAAGAAGGCGCGCGTGCAGATGACGAGATTACATATTCACAGATCGAGGGAAAATATCTGCAGACTCTGCCAATCGTTGACAAGCTCTATACATTCTTTCTGTCGCCGGTTGGACTGATCGTTTTCATAGGAGTCATCGTTATCTTATTTGCATATGAGATGATCTCTCTTATCATAGCCTATAAATCCGTCGACGAGCATGACGACGACTATTATGAGCCCAAGCCCAAGAAAGAATCCAAGAAGCGCAAGAAGCCCAAGAAAACACATTTGAATTAATGACGCATGCTGCGGCGGGAGGATCCTCCCGCCGTTATCTTTTGCTCATATAATCAAGTTGTCGCTATATTTCCACAGCAATTAAAATGCTGTGACGGAATTATTCGTAAATATGTTCGTTAAAATCCTGTCATAATTATTGAATTCCACCACAATTTGTGTTAAGATAGCCATATAATGGCTAGATATAGGGTTCTTGCGGAGGTGATGCTCATTTTCCGCATGAAAACGGCATTTCATGAATCACGGCGAAGGGGGCATACTTATGCAGAAGGCTGATCACAGCGGGCATCGTGCACGCATGCGTGAAAAGTATCTGAAAAGCGGCTTCGATGTTTTCGCACCTCATGAAAAGCTCGAGCTGATGCTGTACTATGCGATCCCTTACCGCAACACCAACGACCTCGCGAAGCGCCTGATCGAACGCTTCGGCACCTTTTCGGCAGTCCTCGACGCACCGATCGAGATGCTGATCGACGCGGGACTCACCGAGAATCAGGCGGTATATCTGAAGCTGTTTCCCGATGTCGTCCGAACCTATTATTGTGAGAAGATAGACGACAACGACGGTCCGATCGACTATGATGCCTTGCCGGACATGATCCGGCATCGTTTTATCGGGCTTGAACACGAGGAGCGCGTCCTTCTGATCCTGTGTGATACAAAGGGACGGATGTGCTTTTCGGGCTTTGTCACCGAAGGCAATCTCGAAACAGCTCGCCTGTCCGTTCGCAAGATCGTCCGACTCGCCATGCACTACGGCGCGTTCACCGCATTCATCGCGCATAACCACCCCAGCGGCGTAGCTCTGCCGTCAGCGCAGGATCTGCGCACCACCCGCGAACTGCGCGATGCGCTCTCCCTCGTCGACGTCCGGCTGCTCGATCACTTCATTGTCGCCGGCAACGAGTGCGTATCTCTCGCACAGTCCGGCATGTTAGATTAATTACCGTTAGGATGAATCATTTTGGATCACTTTAAACTGGTATCTGAATACAAGCCCACCGGCGATCAGCCTGAGGCGATCCGACAGCTCGTTGAGAGTATCAAGGCGGGGAACAGAGAACAGACCCTCCTCGGCGTGACCGGCTCCGGAAAGACCTTCACGATGGCGAACATCATCGAGCAGGTCAACCGCCCGACGCTGGTGCTGGCGCATAACAAGACCCTCGCGGCACAGCTCTGCTCCGAGTTCAAGGAGTTTTTCCCCGAGAACGCCGTCGAGTATTTTGTGTCCTACTATGACTACTACCAGCCTGAGGCATACATCCCTCAGAGCGATACCTATATCGAAAAGGATTCCGCAATCAACGACGAGATCGACAAGCTCCGCCACAGCGCAACGCTTGCGCTGTCAGAACGCCGCGACGTCATCATCGTTGCCTCGGTATCCTGCATCTACTCCCTCGGCGACCCGATCGACTACCGCAACATGGTCATCTCACTGCGCCCCGGGATGGAGAAAAGCCGCGACGACCTGATCCGCAAGCTCGTCGAGCTGCAGTATGAGCGCAACGACATCAACTTCGTCCGCGACAAATTCCGCGTCCGCGGCGACATCGTTGAGATTTTTCCCGCGTCATCCTCCGACCGCATCATCCGCGTCGAATTCTTCGGCGACGAGATCGACCGTATCACCGAGATCAATCCGCTGACCGGAGAGCTGCTCGCGAATCTGCGCCACGCGGCAATCTATCCCGCGTCACACTATATCGTCGACGGCGACAAGATGTCCCGTGCTCTGGATGAACTCGAGCGCGAACTGCAGGAGCGGCTGGAATACTTTCGTTCACAGGGCAAGCTGCTCGAAGCCCAGCGCATCGAACAGCGCACCCACTACGATATGGAGATGCTGCAGGAGATCGGCATGTGTCCCGGCGTCGAGAACTACTCCCGCGTGTTGTCCGGCAGAGCGCCCGGCTCCGCACCGTTCACCCTGCTCGATTACTTCCCGAAGGATTTCCTGCTCTTTGTGGACGAGAGCCATGTTACGCTGCCTCAGGTGCGCGGCATGTACGGCGGCGATCACGCCCGCAAGAAGAGCCTGATCGACTTCGGCTTTCGACTTCCGTCCGCCTACGATAACCGCCCGCTGAACTTCGATGAATTCTACGAGCGGCTGAATCAGGCGGTGTTCGTCAGCGCGACTCCCGGCGATCTGGAGCTGGAGAAAAGCGCAGTGATCGCCGAGCAGATCATCCGTCCGACAGGCTTGCTCGATCCCGAGATCTCCGTCAGACCGACCGAAGGTCAGCTCGACGACCTGATCTCAGAGATCAATATGCGCATCGAGAAGGACCAGCGCGTCCTCGTCACCACCCTCACCAAGAAGATGGCGGAGGATCTCACCGAGTATCTGGAGAGCATGGATATCAAGGTGCGCTACATGCATCACGATATCGACACCGTGCGCCGCATGGAGATCGTTCGCGACCTGCGCTTACAGAAGTTCGACGTCCTCGTCGGCATCAACCTCCTGCGCGAGGGTCTCGATATCCCCGAGGTGTCGCTTGTCGCGATCCTCGACGCCGATAAAGAAGGCTTCCTGCGTTCCGAACGCTCGCTGATCCAGACGGTCGGACGCGCCGCACGCAACGCTGACGGCGCTGTCATCATGTACGCCGATCAGGTCACCGAGTCGATGAAAAATACCATCGTCGAGACCAACCGCCGCCGCGGCATCCAGCAGAAGTACAACGAGGAACATGGCATCGTTCCCAAAACAATCGTCAAGAAGGTCAACGACATCATCGAGATCTCGACTCACACCGACGAGGAGATGGAGCATGTCGGCAGACTGCCGCGTAATGAGCGCATCGAGCTGATCAAACAGCTCACCAAGGAGATGCAGGCGGCGTCTAAGCTGCTGGAATTCGAGCATGCAGCCTTCCTGCGTGATCAGATCAAAAAGCTCAAAGGCTTGAAAGGTTGAAACATATTAATCTAAGCACTATTCCGAAACAGGGCGCAAAAACACAAGCCCTCAGAAAATAGGGCTTTTCAAAAGAGAAAATCTGCTGTATAATCTACGTGGCGCTGGGCGTCACGAGATAGCCTTGCCT
>JAFSRK010000260.1 GCA_017446165.1 Ruminococcus sp. | reverse complement strand
GAAGCCTCGCCGTTCACGGCGGCAGCGCTCCTTCGTCAAGAACTCAGGTGGAGAATTGGGCAAAGAAAGCAGTAAAGTAAAGGCAACACCGTACAATTCGCGGCGCACGCCTTGCTTGAATCTATTCCGTCAAAGCGTCCAAAAATCGGCATCCATACGTCAGTGTGCATACCGATTATTTGTGCACTCTGACGAAAAATCTTACTGCGCAATCCGCACACCTGAATTATGCGGTGTTGCCTAAACTAACAGGAGGAATCATTTATGTTAGAAAGTGTATTAGTCCATAGAAAAGTAACCGTAAAGAATAAGATCACCGTCAAGATATTGACTTCCGTCGGATTGATCGCTCTCTCGGTCATCCTGCCGCAGATCGTTCACCTTGCGCTGGGGCAGCCCGGAGGCGTACAGCTGCTGCCGATGTATCTGCCGGTACTGATCGGCGGATGTCTGCTCGGTTCAAAATGGGCGATCGTTGTCGGCGCATTGTCGCCCGTCGTGAGCTTTGCAATCACTTCTATGTTCGGCGAGGCGATGCCCGCACTCCCCAGATTGCCGTTCATGGTGGCGGAGCTTGCCGTATTTGCTGTCGTATCGGGACTGTTCAGCAAGAAGATCTACGAAAAGGGCTTGTGGGCTTTTCCTGCCGTGATCCTCGCTCAGCTTGCGGGTCGGGCGGTATTCCTCTGCTTGGTCGCGATCTTCCAAAATATCGCACCTTTTACCGTTCCGATGATATGGTCACAGATCCTTACCGGCTGGGTAGGACTGGCGATACAGGTAGTTTTGGTGCCCCTGATGATCATCGGTTTGAGAGCGATTTTGGTTAAAGACCATGACTGATTTAGAACTCGCAAAAGCGAATTTAGAAGGACATAGTATCTGCCTTTGCAAAGACGGTGAGATCATCACCGACGACGGCAGAGGGATCTCCCCGATGATGCGCTTTATCAATGGGGGACGCGACCTCAGCGGTTATTCCGTCGCCGATATCATCATCGGAAAAGCCGCAGCGATGCTGTTCGTCAAAGCCGGTATCGCTGCAGTATACGGCAAGGTGCTGTCAACTGCCGCCCGCGATTATTTACAGCAGTCTAAGATACCCTGCACATGGGACACCCTGACGGAGAAGATCATCAATCGAAAGGGCGACGACATCTGTCCGATGGAAAAGACCGTTGCGGGGCTTGATGACGCAGAAGAGGGCTATCAGGCTCTAAAAGCAAAAATCACTGAACCAGCAAAGAGGTAAGCGATCATGAAAGAAAGCAAATTCTTCCCGGAAATACACGGCAACTTCGGCTTCGGCTGTATGCGTTTGCCCATGAAGGGCGGCAAAGTCGATTATGATGCGTTTAGCCGTATGGCGGACGCCTTTATCGAAGCGGGCTTCAACTATTTCGACACGGCGCACGGATATATCGGAGGTCAGTCCGAGACAGCGATTCGCGACTGTGTCGTCAAGAGATACGACAGGGACAGCTTCCTGCTGACTAACAAGCTGACCGATCCGTATTTCCGCTCGCAGGAGGACATCCGTCCGTTCATTGAAAAACAGCTTGAGCTGTGCGGTGTAGACTATTTCGACTTCTACCTGATGCACGCGCAGGACAAGAACAACTATCAGAAATTCAAGCGATGCAAAGCGTATGAAACGGCTTATGCCCTAAAGCAAGAGGGACTGATCCGTCACTTCGGCATTTCGTTCCATGATAAGGCGGATGTACTCGATATGATCCTGACCGAGCATCCTGAGGTCGAGATCGTGCAGATCCAGTTCAATTACGTCGACTATGAGGACGCCTCGGTCGAAAGCCGCAAGGTGTACGAGGTTTGCGAAAAGCACGGCAAACCCGTCATCGTGATGGAGCCGGTAAAGGGCGGCAGCCTGGTCAATCTTCCAGAAGAAGCAGATAAGATTTTACGCGAGCTGAACAGCGGGAGCAACGCCGGTATCGCGATCCGTTTCGCGGCGAGCTTCCCCAACATGGCGATGGTGCTGTCCGGTATGAGCAATATGGCGCAGATAGAAGATAACATCGGCGCGATGCGCGACTTCAAGCCGCTGGATGAAACAGAAATGGCAGCGGTCAAAAAGGTCTGCGGCATCTTCCGCAGCCTGAACCTGATCCCTTGTACCTCGTGCCGCTACTGTATCGAAGAGAACGAGTGCCCGAAGGGAATCCGCATCCCCGATATGTTCTCGTCCCTCAACGCGCATGAGGCGTTCCATAACTGGAACACGGGCTATTACTATGAGAATGTCCTCACGGGTAACGGTCACGCAAAGGCGTCAGAATGCATCAAATGCGGAAAATGCGAGAGAGTCTGCCCACAGCATCTGCCGATCCGTGAACTATTGAAGCAGGTCGCCAAGACATTTGAGAGGTAAATATGGAATATCGTGAACTCGGAAACACAGGGCTTAAGGTCAGCGTGATCTCTATGGGCTGTGAAGGCATGAAAGAGGATCATTGCGCCATGACCGCAAAGCTGTTTGATACAGCAGAGCGTCTCGGAATCAATTATTTCGATCTCTACGCGTCCGACCCGGATCTTCGGGCGGCTATAGGAAAAGCGCTGAAAGGCAGAAGGGATCGGTTCATTATCCAATCCCACATTTGCTCGATATGGAAGGACGGACAGTACTGCCGCACGCGTGATCTTGAAGAAGCGAAAGCGGGCTTTGAAGAGAGCCTGCGCCTACTTGATACGGACTATATCGACGTTGGAATGATCCACTACTGCGATGCTTTAAGCGATTGGGACGAGATCGTGAATAACGGCATCCTCGACTATGCGCGTAAGCTCAAAGCACAGGGACATATCGGACATATCGGACTGTCGAGCCACAATCCTCTCGTCGCTGAAAAGGCGGTGCTGGAGGGCGATATCGAGGTGCTGATGTTCTCGGTCAATCCCTGTTACGATCTGCAGCCTGCCAACGAGGATGTAGAGCAGCTCTGGAACGAGGACGCCTACTCGAAAACGCTCACTAACATGGATCCCGATCGACAGCGATTATATGAGATCTGCCAACGCCGAGGCGTCGGCATTACGGTGATGAAGGCATTCGCAGGCGGCGATCTTCTGAATGCTGAGCTTTCACCCGCAGGTGTGGCGCTGACGGCAAACCAATGTATTGCTTACGCGCTGTCACGGCCTGCGGTTGCAACCGTCCTCGCAGGGGCGCACACAGTCGAACAGCTCGAAGAAAGCGCTGCATACTGTGAAGCAGACGATGCAGATCGCGACTATGCCTCAGCCTTAGCGTCCTTTCCGCGCATCCGTTGGGAGGGTCACTGTATGTACTGCAGTCACTGTGCGCCGTGTCCTATGGAGATCAGCGTTGCGGATGTGACAAAGTTCCTGAACCTCGCCGAGGCTCAGGGCAAAATACCCGAGACTGTGCGCGAGCACTACAAGTCTCTGCCGCATCACGCGGGCGAGTGTATCGGCTGCGGCGCGTGCGAAACACGCTGTCCCTTCGGCGTATCCATACGCGAGAATATGCAAAAAGCGGCCGACCTGTTCGGGTATTGATTTTGGTGAGTATCGCTATAAAAAACCTGTACAGAGGATAATGCCGGTATAGCCGTGATCGCTAACAAAACTCATTCATATAATAAGGAGGTGTATGACATGAATAACGCGGCTATGAACCATATTACCCTTAACGACGGCAATAAGATCCCCTCGATCGGCTTCGGAACCTTTCAGATTCCCGCCGACGGAAGTACCTATGAAGCGGTAAAAACTGCCCTTTCTCTCGGCATCCGTCATATTGATACCGCGGTAGCGTACTTCAACGAGCAGGAGGTCGGACAGGCAGTCAAGGACAGCGGTATCCCGCGTGAAGAAATCTGGATCACCAGCAAGCTGTGGCTGCAGGACTATGACTATGACGCGGCGATGAAGTCGATCGACACCTCGCTTAAAAAAGCTGCAATCCGATTATATGGACTTATACCTGCTCCATCAACCCTACGGTAATGTGCCCGACGGCTGGCGCGCCTTAGAGGACGCGAAGAAGGCGGGCAAGATCCGCTCCATCGGCGTCAGCAATATGACTCCAAAGCTCTGGAACACCTTTGTCCCGCAGTTCAACTCTATGCCCTCTGTCAATCAGGTGGAGTTCAACCCATATTTTCAGCAGAAGGAGCTGAGAGCGATCCTCGCCGAGAACGACGTCAAGCTCGAGGCGTGGGCCCCGCTCGGTCAGGGCAACGCGTCCCTGCTCAGCGATCCGATCATCACTGAGATTGCCGCCAAATACGGCAAGAACGCCGGTCAGGTGATCCTGCGCTTTGAGAATCAGGAGGGTATCATCGTATTTCCAAAATCCACCAAACCCGAACGCATCAAGAGCAATATGGAGATCTTTGACTTTGAACTGACTGAGGACGAGATGAACGCAATCCGCGCGCTCGATACCGTCAAGGGAAATCACGATCCCGACGCTCCCGGCGTAGGAGAGTATCTGCTCAGTGCTTATGACATCCATGCCAATGACTGATGGAGGAAATGCCAAAACCTTATACTAACTGTAATACACTATAAAAACAACATAAAACCGGATTCGTGTCGTTCCGTTTATCTTTTTTTCCTGATATGATAGTGACATCAAACAAAGGAGGTCATTATCATGACAGATTACGAGAAAATGTACGCGGATTCCATCGTCAGCAAGTATTCACCGAAAACCACCTCGAAGGCAGAAGCGCTGAAAAAGCTCGACCGTAAAGCAAAGCTGCCCGCAACTGTTTTCGCTTATATCTTCGGCGTTATCGGCGCCCTGCTGCTGGGAGTCGGGATGTGCCTGTCTATGAACATTATCGGCTCAGGTACAACACTGTTTTTTGTCCTCGGTATTATCACCGGCATCCTCGGGATCGGAATCGTTTCCATCAACTATATGATCTACAAGCGTCTTCTCAATAACGGAAAGCAGAAATATGCCGCGGATATCCTGCGGCTAGCACAGGAGATCAAAGCAGGCTAAGCTATGAACAAATCGGAAAGCAAATATTTCAACACGGCACAGAAGATGGATGAAGCATTGTTTGTGCTGATCGAGAAAAAGGACTTTGAGTTCATCACCGTCAAGGATATATGCGCCGAAGCAGGCGTGAATCGTTCCACCTTCTACCTGCATTATGAAACCATCGGCGATCTTCTGGACGAATGCTCCGCTTACATCATGCGGCGTTTTGAGAGCTATTTTCATACAGATGCGAGAGAAAGGCTGAACATCGAAACTGCAACCTTGGAAGAACTCAATTTCATTTCTCCTCGGTATCTGATCCTTTATCTGGAATTTGTCAGGGACAACAAACACTTCTTTCATACCGTCGTGAAGCATCACCGGATTTTTGCGACGATGAATCAGGCAAAGGCGTTTTTTGAAGAGATATTTGTTCCGATCCTGCGCCGCTACCGCTATCCGGAGAAGCAGCACCATTATGTGCTGATGTATTATCTGAATGGGATGATGGCAGTAATCACCGAATGGCTCGAGGCGGACTGTAACGAATCACCCGAAGAGTTGGCAAAAATAATCATGCGGTGTGTGATACCAAATGAAACCGATCAATAAGATCAAAAGCAAAATAGAATCAAAGCTTGTCGGGCAGAAGCTACTGTCCGATAGGTTTTTCCGCGTTTTCATGATCGCCGCTGCCGGTATGGGCTGGAATATGCTGTACGGTATATTCAACGGTGTTTTGGGAATCGTTTACGGCTCGGTATGGTTTGTCACCATGTGTGTCTATTATCTGATCCTCGGATGTATGCGGCTGACTGTTACGACCTATATGCGCGGCAAAAAAGAGAAGCTCACACAGCGAAAAATGATGACCTTCAACGGGGTCGCGCTGATCTTTCTTGCTGTCGTATTATCCGGCTCTGTCGTGCTCGCTTTCAAGTATCCCGTCGCAAAGCAGTACGATGAGATCGTGATGATCACGATCGCGACCTATACCTTTGTAACGGCGTTCTTTGCTATCCGAAACATCATCAAAGCACATAAAGAAAAATCGCTGCAGATGATCGCGCTGAGAAACATCTCGCTTGCTAGCGTTACAGCGTCTATGCTGTCGCTGCAGCGTTCCATGATCACTACCTTTGGCGAGGGCGAAGAACATTTTCGTTATGTTATGGAGGGCGCAACCGGGATGGGCGTATTTCTCATCGTTCTGGCACTGGGTATCTCCATGATCATTCGCGGAGTGAGAGTGGATAAACTTCATGATGAAACAAAAGGCAAAACAAATAACAGTAATGATTAACGCGTCAATGGTAGTGTTAATGCTGCTTTGCTAAAATAAGTATAGATAAAAAATGATAAAACATAGCAGGGAAGATTCTTTCCTTTTATTATGTAATTACATGAGGATGTATCAAATGTTTATCGATGATCTGACCTTTGCGAGAGGTGAAGATAACGAAATCGTCAACAAGACCTATGAAAAGGAAACGATCACCTCAGCGGATTGCTATCAGGTGACCTTTCAGAATGTGGTTTTCTCCGGCTGTAGCTTTATCGAGTGTGATTTTGAGAAGGCGGCATTCTATGATTGTACCTTTGAAAAGTGCGATCTTTCCAACTGCAGCTTTCAGGAAAGCTACTGGAAGAATTGCAGGATAGCAAACTGCAAGGGACACGGCGCTGATCTCAGCCGGACTATCGTAAAGCAGACTCGCATCGAAGAATCCGTCTTTGCCTACGGTCTGTTTGCGGAAGGCAAATGGGAAAACACAGAACTCAAAGATTGTGATCTGTCTAACGCCGCATTGACGGAGTGCGCTCTCAATAAGATCAAGCTGAGCGACGTTGATCTGAGGGGCGCAGAGTTGTTCCGAACACCCTTGAAGGGAATCGATTTATCCGACTGCAATATCGCCGGGATCGTTGTTTCCGAAAACGCAGTTGAACTCAAAGGTGCGATCATATCCTACAGCCAAACTGCCGAAATTGCAGAGATGTTCGGCGTTATTGTTCAATAGTTTCCAAAAATTATCCACAGGTTTCCTTTCGGTTGCCTGTGGATTGCTTTACGATATTTCGTTGGGGTATTGTATACCTGAAAAGGGTATTATTCTGATAAAATCTGATTTAAAGAAGCAAAAATAGAATAACACAATAATCACCCTGTAATCCAATTGATTTACAGGGTGAAACTGTATTGTTTAGTCAGTTTTTATTTGAAAAGTCTTGCACAACAGCCATGAAATAATCAGCGGTGAGAAAGCGACAATCGGAATACAAATCATCGCAGTAATATGTCCTGCAAACTTATTGATAACATACAGCAGGAACAGCAGTGCATGGGCGATTGCGCCGCTGATGATCGCAATCGCAAGCCCTTTCTTCGGAAGTGATTTATCCTTGCTGCAAACGATAGCTGTCCATGCAAACAGCGGTAGGAAGATGAAGATCCCCGATACCGAACCGGGAGAAGTCAGAGGGTTGAAGCTGCCCGTAAACAATGAGCCGAGATGGGCGATTCCGTTGACAAGCAAAAAACCGATTCCGGATAATCCGATCACGGGATTCTTTCTTGATATCACAGCGGCAGCGGGCAATGCGATCCATGTCAGACAAATATTGACCGCGGGAAAGAACGCAAGCGGGATACCCCCAAACATCTTATCAACTCCCATATCCAGAAAACTGCGTATCAGCTCAAACTCGCCGTTCGCAATATGCATACTGTATTCCTCGCAGACATGGATAAGGTAGGCAACGACCATCAGCCACGAAAGCCAAACGGGATCTCTGAATCGCGGCATTTCCGACTTTGAACGCAATGCGTCCGTAAAGCAAAGAAATAACAGTATAACGATACCGCCTCCGAAACCGATCCATGGCCACGAAAGCCATAATACATCCAATGTATTCATCAAATCATCTCCGTTTCATTGACAAGATTTCATTATGATAATATAATTATATACATATTCTAATTTAATTAAAATGGTCAATCGTTCAGAAATCTTCTAATTTTCGGAGGCAAAGGATGGCAAGACCGAGGAAAAGCGACAACCAAATAAGCGCTTATGAGAGAATCGAGAAAGCCTTCTGGACAATGTTATCCGAAATGCCTTATTCAAGAATAACGGTATCCGGGCTGTCCAAACGCGCTGAGGTAAATCATAATCTGATTTACTATTATTTTGAGAACATTGATGAACTGGCAGAAAAGCTTTTTCAGTCTAATATAAGCGAAGGGCTTCCGCAGCAGTTCATCGGCGCTTTACTCAGCGGAAAGCTTGATACACAAGCATTGATGAACAATCCGACGAAGATGAAACACATCATGCGGATGAGATTATTTATGCGTGACGATTCCGCTTATCTTAACGGTATCGCAAAGAGAGCGATCATGACCGAGTGGGCTGCTTCGGCTAATCTGAGTCTTGACGAACTGACAGATGCAGAAAAAATAGATTTGAATTTCATTTTCAGCGGAGTTGTCTCTATCTTAGGAAGCAAGCAATTTGAAAATGATCCCCATGCGGCAGCCGGTTTCATCACACGCCCGATTGGTCAAGGAATCATTGCCACTCTGAAAGATCTGGATTCAATTCAATGAGATTCCGCCACATGTCGAATACTCTGCCACAGAGAGCGCCAAGGATCTCAAAGAGATTTTTCCCACTATGTGGGTATGGGGAGAGAAGCATATCTCTGAATCAATGCAATCAAAACAGGGTGAAAAGGTATGAAAAAGACGCAGGCGAGTATTCTGCTCGTCTTTGTATTTATCGCGCGCGGTACATCGTTCCTCTTTTCAAAGGAACTGATGAATTCAATGTCGCCGATGAGTGTGTTGGCGGTACGCTTTCTGCTCGCCTTTCTGATATTGGCACTCATATTTTTTCAACGACTGCGCGCTTGCAGTAAACGAAGCCTAAAGGGTGGGTTGATCCTCGGCGTTCTCTATACGATATGCATGGTCTTCGAGATGTACGGTTTGAGGCTGATTGACTCGGGCACCAGCGCATTGATCGAGAATATGGCGATCGTATTAGTTCCGCTGTATGTCTCGGTGCTGACAAAAAGCCTTCCGAAGAAGAAAACCATGCTGTGCGCGGTGCTCGCCGTGATCGGCGTCGGATTCTTGTCTGTCGCACAAAGTAAGCTCAGCGGTGGAATCTTGGGAATCGTCCTTACGATCTGTGCCGCTTTGACCTATGCCGCGTGCATTATTGCGACTGAGAAGGTCAGTCAGAACGCCGACCCTATTGCTATCGGTGTGATTCAGCTTGGCGTGATGGGAGTGTTAAGCTTGTTGATTGCTTTGCCTGTCGGCGGTTTCGAGCTTCCGCAAAGCCCCGGTCAATGGTTACAGATGCTGATACTGGTGCTCTTATGCAGCTGCTTCGGTTTTGCCTTTCAACCTGTGGGACAGAAGTATGTATCGGCAGAGGCTGCCGCGATCATGACGGTCGTCAATCCGCTCACCGCAAGTGTGCTGGGGATCGTTG
>JAFSRK010000259.1 GCA_017446165.1 Ruminococcus sp. | reverse complement strand
TCACGAGGCGATCATCGAGCCGACGGTGTTCGCGCAGACGCAGACGCTGATGAAAACGCGCAGTAAGGGCAACTACCGCGGGGTGAAAAAAAATGAGAACGCCTACTCGGGACTGCTCCGCTGCGGCGACTGCGGCGCGCCGATGTTCTCACTCAGCCGTCCCGACCTCGCCCCCGCCTACCTCTGCGGCACCTACCACAAGCAGGGCAAGGCGCACTGCACGCGCCACTACACTCGCGTCGAGGTGCTCGACGGCATCATCCGCCAATACCTGAGGGCGGTGAAAGCCACCTGTGAGGACATGATCGGAAAGCTCGAAGAGGAGATCGCCGCGCAGGAGCAGAATAAGCAGCAGAACACCGATCTGCTCGCGGAGCTGGAGGAGCGGATCGCCGCCGAGAAGGAGTCGAAAAAGATCTATCTGCGCCAATGCGCGCGGGAGATCGCACGCAATCCGAAGCGTGAGGAAAGCATTGGGGCGACATACGACGAGCTGATCGCGGAGTGTGAGAGCGTGATCGAGGGGCTGGAGAATCAGAAGCGCATGACCTTTGAGCGGCACGAGACCGCCGTCAAAGCGCACGAGATCGCGCCGAAAGCGGTCGGGCTGTTCGAGCGGATACTCGAAAAGGAAACATTCAACAAGGGCGATCTGGAGCTGATCGTCGACAACATCACGGTATACGAAACGCATATCCATATCAAGCTGAAAGCGGACATCGAGGGGATCCTGTCGAGTCCCCTCTTCCCCGATGGCACGAGCAATAATTCTCCCGATCCTCTCGCTACCACCGCCGTACAACATGCAAACCACCATTCCGACAGGATTTTTGCTGTCAATGTTATCAGTGACGGCGACCCGCTGGAGATTTACACCGCGACCGACGGTGAGGTCATCTTCAAGAAGTATTCGCCCGTCGGGGAGCTATCGGTATTCGCGGCGCAGTATGCGGATGTGCTGTCGCGCATCAGCGCGATGCCGACTTTGATCTGTGACCGCGATCATGTGATCGCCGTCGCAGGCGTGAGCAAGCGCGAGTACCTCGAGCGTCGGGTCACCTCGGTGCTGGAGAATTATATGGAGAACCGCCGCTCCTACAGCGCCCACCCGAACACGGTCGACGAGGTCCAGCCGGTCGAGGGGCTGAACCTGCCGGCGGCGGTCATCTATCCCATCATCGCCGCGGGGGATGTGACCGGCGCGGTCGTCATGCTCAAGGGTGAACGCATCCAGACCCCGACCGAAACGGAATTAAAACTCGCCCAATCCGCCGCCGCATTCCTCGGAAAGCAGATGGAGGAATAATCCGAGAAAAGCAGAAGCATTATACTTTTCTCAATACAAAAAGCGCTGTACAGCCGAAAACTGTACAGCGCTGATTTGTTTAACAGATACCTGTTTTACCGAAATTACTTGTTGCTGATAGCAGCCTGAGCAGCAGCCAGACGAGCGATCGGAACACGGAACGGTGAGCAGGATACATAGTTCAGACCGATCTTGTGGCAGAACTCGACGGATGTGGGATCGCCGCCGTGCTCGCCGCAGATACCGATGTGGAGGTTGGGGTTGACGGGCTTGCCGAGCTTGATCGCCATATCCATCAGCTTGCCGACGCCTGTCTGGTCGAGCTTAGCAAACGGATCGTTCTCAAAGATCTTCGCGTCATAGTAAGCGCCGAGGAACTTGCCGGCATCGTCACGGCTGAAGCCGAAGGTCATCTGGGTCAGATCGTTGGTACCGAAGCAGAAGAAGTCAGCTTCCTTAGCGATATCGTCAGCAGTCAGAGCTGCACGCGGGATCTCGATCATGGTACCGACCTCGTACTTCAGGTCAGCGCCTGCAGCAGCGATCTCAGCGTCAGCGGTCTCGACAACGAACTTCTTGACATACTTGAGCTCCTTGACCTCGCCGACGAGCGGGATCATGATCTCGGGAACGATATCCCAGTCGGGATGAGCCTTCTTGACGTTGATCGCAGCGCGGATGACAGCCTTGGTCTGCATCTTAGCGATCTCGGGATAGGTGACAGCCAGACGGCAGCCGCGGTGACCCATCATCGGGTTGAACTCGTGCAGGGAGTCGATGATCGCCTTGATCTCGGCAACGGTCTTGCCCTGAGCCTGAGCCAGAGCCTCGATGTCAGCTTCCTCGGTGGGAACGAACTCGTGGAGAGGCGGATCCAGGAAACGGATGGTTACGGGGTTGCCTTCGAGAGCCTCATAGAGCTTCTCAAAGTCGCCCTGCTGATAAGGCAGGATCTTCTCCAGAGCAGCCTCGCGCTCCTCGAGAGTGTCTGCACAGATCATCTCACGGAAAGCAGCGATACGGTCGCCCTCGAAGAACATATGCTCGGTACGGCAGAGACCGATACCCTCAGCGCCCAGCTCTCTTGCCTTCTTAGCGTCAGCGGGAGTGTCGGCGTTGGTGCGAACCTTCATGGTTCTGTACTTGTCAGCCCAAGCCATGACGCGGCCGAACTCGCCGGCGATCTGAGCGTCAACGGTGGGGATGATACCGTCATAGATGTTACCGGTAGTACCGTCGATGGAGATGAAGTCACCCTCATGGAAGGTCTTGCCGGCGAGGGTGAACTGCTTGTTCTCCTCGTCCATGGTGATCTCGGAGCAGCCGGATACGCAGCAGGTACCCATGCCGCGGGCAACAACGGCAGCGTGAGAGGTCATACCGCCGCGAACGGTCAGGATACCCTGAGCAGCCTTCATACCCTCGATGTCCTCGGGAGAGGTCTCGAGACGAACGAGAACGACCTTCTCGCCTGCACCGCCCTGAGCCTTAGCGTCCTCAGCGGTGAAGACGACCTTACCGCAAGCAGCGCCGGGAGATGCGCCCAGACCCTTGCCCATGGGGGTAGCAGCCTTGAGAGCAGCCGCGTCGAACTGCGGATGCAGCAGGGTGTCGAGGTTTCTCGGATCGATCATCAGAACCGCTTCTTCCTCGGTTCTCATACCCTCGTCAACGAGGTCGCAAGCGATCTTCAGAGCCGCCTGAGCGGTGCGCTTGCCGTTTCTGGTCTGGAGCATATAGAGCTGGCCGTTCTGGACGGTGAACTCCATATCCTGCATATCGCGGTAGTGATCCTCGAGCGTCTTGCAGACCTTC
>JAFSRK010000258.1 GCA_017446165.1 Ruminococcus sp. | reverse complement strand
GGGGACCGCGATGGTCACATCGTCCTGATAGGAGGTGAACAGCAGATAGACATGACCGTCATAGAACTGCATCGAATCGTTGTAGCGGGCAAGGATCTTCAGACTGCCGATCACGGGAGAGCCGTCGGTATAATCGCCGACAGTCACGGTGCAGTCGCCCATGCCCTCGACAGACAGGGTCGCCGTACCCTCTTTCAGGGCATTCAGGCTGCCGCTGCCGTCGACCCACGCGACCGCGGGATCGGAGGAGGTGCAGGGGGTTCCCTCAGGTACAAAGCCCTGACGGACATCGCCCTCGACCAGCTCAACGCTCTCGGGGATTGTTTCATCCGCGGCAAAAGCCGTCAGCGGGAAACAGCTCACGATCAGCAGAAGGCTGAGCAACAATGCTGACAATCTTTTCTTCATAGCGTACTCTCCTTTGGTGTCGAGTTATATCAACACAAACATTTAATGGTTTATTATATCACGAACCATTTATAATTGCAATATAGAAATATAAAGAAACACCTGCTTTTACAGAAAAAACACCGCCGAGGATTCTCAGCGGTGTCATCATTATTCTTCTGTGGAATAATCCTTCATCTGTACCTGATCTATTTGCGTTTGGTTCAGACGGATCCCGAGGGCTTCGACCGAAGCTGTGTTGACGATGTTGTAGCAGTCGTGCTTATAGTTGACCGAGAGGGTAGCGGGATCCTTCTTGCTAAAGAGGATGTCATAGCACAGTCCCGCGGATTTTCTGCCGATCGAGGTGTAGTTGACGGCGCTGGTCGCGAAAGCGCCCTGACGGAGCATGGTTTCGTTGCCCACAAAAACCGGGATCTTGTTCTTGTCGGTGAAGCTGAGGATGTTCTTGAGATACTTGTTGATGTACTTGTCGACAGGCAGATAGATCGCCTGCGTCCCCGCCTTTTGCAGCTCCTCGAGCGCCGAGTCGATATCCCCCGCGCGGTTGATGGGATACTTCTGTGTCTTCATTCCCAGCTCGTCCGCCTCTTTCTCGGCGAGGATCGCCTGCATGACGGCGTTCTCGTCGGTCGCGTTGTAGAGTGTGGCGATGTTCTTCGCCTGCGGGAGCAGGATATTGATCAGGTCGACCTGCTCGAACGTCGGCGTATAGCTCGAAACACCGGTGACGTTGCCGCCGGGGTTCTCGTTAGAGTTGACCAGCCCCGCCTGTTCGGGATCAGCGACACCGGCAAACACGATCGGGACGTCGGTGGTCAGCTGAGCCGCCGCCTTGGAGGCATAGGGTCCGATGGTGCAGAGCAGATCGCAGTTCTCGTCGATCAGACGGCGAATCTCCTTGTTGCAGCGTTCCTCGTTCTCCTCGATGACATAGACGATGTCGACGTTACCGATCAGCCCGCGCTCGTTCATCTCGGAGATGAAGCCCGCGTAGCAGTCGTTGCTGTCGGCGTTGTTGTAGTGCTGGACGATGCCGATGCGGTAGCGTTCCTGAGGATCAACCGTTGGATAGGCGGTGGGAGTATCGACATCATCGGCGGGTTCGGTGACGCTCTGTGAGGTCTTGGCGGGTTCCTTGTTCGCGTTGCGGATGACATTGAAAACAGTGAACCCTGTCGCGCCGAGGATTGCGACGATCAGCACAATATTCATTATCAGGACAAAATGCTTTTTCATAACAGCCTCCTGAAATCATGTATTTGTGTTTTCTTACAAAGATATTGTAGTATATTTGGGCATATTTGTCAAATCGCAGCCAACTATAATTCTCAGTTAGAAATATTCAACATCTTATTATTCTAAAATAGAATTATTTATAGTACTGATACACCTGACAGCGCAGGGTTCCGTTATAGAGCTTTCTGCGTTTATCGGCGGGTCTGCCGAAGAGCTTCTCGAACTGATCGTCGGGCGAGATGATCGTGTAGGAATGGTACGGCTTGCGGGCGAACTTCTCCCCCGCGACGCGGTACAGCTCGCGTGCTTCGCTCAGCTCCAGCATGCGCTCGCCGTAGGGCGGATTGGTGATCACGCTCGCGCGTTCAAAGCCCTCGGCATAGTCGCGGATATCGCGCTTTTCAAAGGTGATCCTGTCCCCCACTCCCGCAAGCACAGCGTTCCTTCGGGCGATCTCCAGCGCCTCGTCGTCGATATCGTAACCATAGGCATGAAAGGCGCAGTCCGTGCGAACACCGGCGAGGGCGCGTTCTTTCTCGGATGCAAGGATCGTGGGATCGACCTGTGACCATTCCTCAAAGGCAAAATGACGGTTCATACCGGGCATGATGCCGAGCGCCTTCTGAGCGGCTTCGATGAGGATCGTGCCGCTGCCGCAGAAGGGGTCGATCACGATGTGGTCGGCGCGCACGCGGGCAAGCTCCGTCATCGCGGCGGCGAGGGTCTCGCGCAAAGGCGCATCGCCGGACATGGCGCGGTAGCCGCGTTTGTTCAGCGCGGCGCCGGTGGTATCCAGCATGATGCTCACGCGATCCTTGAAGATGCGAAACTGGATCTGATGCACGCCTCCGGTCTCAGGGAACCAGTCGATGTGATAATGTGCCTTGAGGCTCTCGACAACCGACTTCTTGACGATCTTCTGACAGGCGGGGATGGAACTGAGCTTGCTGTCGAGGCTGCCGCCGTTCACGGGAAAGCTGTCGTCAGCCGAAAGGTACCGGCTCCAGTCGATCGCCTTGACGCCCTCGAACAGAGTGTCAAAGTCCGTCGTGCGGAATTCGGACAGCAGGATGTAGACGCGCTGGGCAAGGCGAGAGCATAGGTTCGCGCGCGCCATCGCGGTGTGATCGCCCGAAAACAGCACCCTGCCGTTCTCGGCACGGACGTTTTCGAGTCCCGCGAATTTCAGCTCGTTTGCGAGCAAGCCCTCGATTCCCAATAAGCACGGCGCGGAAAATTCCATAATGACATCCTCCCAAATGTATTACATTTATTATACCAGAACCAAGGATGGTTGTCCACACAAAAAGCGGACAGCCGCTGAGCTGTCCGCCTGTATCAATTATTCATTTTTCCAATAACGAATTATATGTCAACTCTGCGTCAGACTTAATTCCTTTGCAGAATTATCGTCTCATTCCTCAGCGGTGGGCTGGAGCAGACCGTACGCGCCGTTCTCGCGGGCGTAAACCACGTTGACTTCGCCTGTATCCGCGTTGGTGAACATGTAGAACTTGTGACCGACCATGTTCATCTGCAGGATCGCTTCCTAGACGGTGATGGGCTTGACGGGGATCGGCTTGGTGCGGACTCCGGTGTAATCCTCCTCGACGATCTCCTCCACAACGGGAGCGACCAGCTCCTCGAGCGAGCCGTTGC
>JAFSRK010000257.1 GCA_017446165.1 Ruminococcus sp. | reverse complement strand
TCCGCTTCAAGGGCAAGATCTGCGACCGCTGCGGCGTTGAGGTCACCCGCGCCAAGGTCAGACGCGAGCGCATGGGCCATATCGAGCTCGCCGCTCCCGTATCGCACATCTGGTATTTCAAGGGTATCCCGTCCCGCATCTCCCTGATGCTGGACATCTCCCCGAGAACGCTCGAAAAGGTGCTCTACTTCTCCTCCTATATCGTCACCGATCCCGGCGACGCCCGCGAGCTCTCAAAGCTCCAGCTTCTGAGTGAGCAGGAATACCGCGATATGCGCGAGAAGTATGAGGATGATTTCTCCGCCGGCATGGGCGCCGAGGCGATCCGCGACCTGCTCGCAGAGATCGATCTCGATGTGCTTTCCGCAAGCATCAAGGAGGAGCTCGAGGGCTGCTCCACCTCCCAGAAGCGCGCCCGTCTTTCGAAGAGACTGGAGGTCGTAGAGGCGTTCCGCCTTTCCGGCAACCGTCCCGAATGGATGATCATGGAAGTTCTGCCTGTCATCCCGCCGGATATCCGCCCCATGGTACAGCTCGACGGCGGTCGCTTCGCGACCTCTGATCTGAACGATCTGTACCGCCGCGTGATCAACCGCAACAACCGCCTCGCCCGCCTGCTCGAGTTAGAGGCTCCCGATATCATTATCCGCAACGAGAAGCGCATGCTGCAGGAAGCGGTAGACGCCCTGATCGACAACGGCAGAAGAGGCAGACCCGTCACCGGTCCCTCCAACCGTTCGCTCAAATCCCTGTCCGATATGCTCAAGGGTAAGCAGGGCCGTTTCCGTCAGAACCTTCTCGGTAAGCGTGTCGACTATTCCGGCCGTTCCGTTATCGTCGTAGGCCCCGAGCTGAAGATGTATCAGTGCGGTCTGCCCAAGGAGATGGCGCTGGAGCTGTTCAAGCCCTTCGTCATGAAGCGTTTGGTCGAGACCAAGGTCTCCCAGAACATCAAAGCCGCCCGCAAGGCGGTCGAGAGAGCGAAGCCCGAGGTATGGGACGCTCTCGAGGTCGTCATCAAGGGTCATCCCGTACTGCTCAACCGTGCGCCTACCCTGCACAGACTGGGTATCCAGGCGTTTGAGCCGGTTCTCGTTGAAGGCAGAGCCTTAAAGCTCCATCCGCTGGTATGTACCGCGTACAACGCCGACTTCGACGGCGACCAGATGGCTGTCCACGTACCGCTGTCCGCCGAGGCGCAGGCTGAGGCGCGCTTCCTGATGCTGGCTGCCGGCAACCTGCTGAAGCCCTCCGATGGTAAGCCTGTCGTCGTTCCGACGCAGGATATGATCCTCGGTTCCTATTATCTGACGCTCGATAAGGACGGCGAGCCCGGCGAGGGCAAGGTGTTCAAGGACGTCAACGAGGCGCTGATGGCTTACCAGACCGGCGTTCTGACCCTGCACAGCAAGATCAAGGTCAGACGCGAGATGGAGGTCGACGGCGAACTCAAGAGCGATATCATCGATACCACCGTCGGCAAGATCATCTTTAACCGTGCGATCCCGCAGGATCTCGGCTTTGTCGACAGAAGCATTGAGGAAAACATCTTCAAATTCGAGATCGACTTCCTCGTCGGCAAAAAGAAGCTCGGTCAGATCATCGACGCCTGCATCCGTGTGCACGGCACCGAAATCACCGCTGTCGTTCTTGACGAGATCAAGGCGCAGGGTTACAAATATTCCACCATCGGCGCGATCACCGTCGCTGTCTGCGACGCGAAGATCCCGCCCGCAAAGAAAGACATCATCGCTCAGGCGGAGGCCGACGTAGCGGTCATCCGCGAAGAGTATGATATGGGTCTGCGCTCCGATCAGGAGAGATACGAGAAGGTCATCGATATCTGGGATAAGGCTTCCAAGCAGATCGAGCACACCATCGAGCTCCAGATGAGAGAGGATAAGTATAATCCGATCAACATGATGGCTGATTCCGGCGCCCGTGGTTCCATGGGTCAGATCAAGCAGCTCGCCGGTATGCGCGGACTGATCGCCAACACCTCCGGTAAGACCATCGAAATCCCGATCAGAGCGAATTACCGTGAAGGTCTGAACATTTCCGAGTACTTCATTTCTTCCCGCGGCGCGCGTAAAGGTCTTGCCGATACCGCGCTTCGTACCGCCGACTCCGGTTACCTGACCCGTCGTCTGGTCGACGTATCGCAGGAGGTCATCATCCGCGATGAAGACTGCCACGCGAACGAAGGTCTTGAGGTCTTTGACATCAAGTCCGGCAACTCGGTCATCGAAGAGATGCACGAGCGTCTGATCGGCAGATATCTCGTCCGTGATTTCTGCGACGAGAACGGCAACGTTCTGGTTTCCAAGGATCAGCTCATCGGCAAGAAGGAAGCCGATATCATCTGCGATTCCGGTGTGGAAAGCATCGAGATCCGCTCGATCCTTGCCTGCCGCAGCAAGTACGGCGTCTGCAAGAAGTGCTACGGCGCGAACCTCGCGAACGGTCAGCCCGTTACCGTCGGTGAGGCGGTCGGCATCATCGCCGCCCAGTCCATCGGCGAGCCCGGTACACAGCTGACGATGCGTACCTTCCATACGGGCGGTATCGCTTCCGCGGAGGATATCACACAGGGTCTTCCGCGTGTTGAAGAACTGTTCGAGACCCGTAAGCCCAAGAGCCTTGCCATTATCTCCGAGATCGACGGCGAAGTCCGCTTTGAAGAGATCAAGAATACCCGCCACGCCGTTGTCTACAACATCGAGACAGGCGAGGAAAAGAGCTATCTGATCCCCTTCGGCTTCCGCGTAGCGGTCACGGAAGGCAAGCACATCAAGAAGGGCGACAAGATCACCGACGGCGCGGTCAATCCGCACGATATCCTTGAGATTATGGGCGCGAACGCGGTTCAGGATTACCTGATCAGCGAGGTACAGTGCACCTACCGCAACCAGGGTGTTGATATCAACGATAAGCACATCGAGGTCATCGTCCGCCAGATGCTCAAGAAGGTCAGAGTGGACGATCCCGGCTCGACCGAGTTCATGCCCGGTCAGATGTACAACCGTACCGATGTCCTGTACGCCAACAAGGCGATCAAGGAGCGCATTGCGAACGGGGAAGAGGGTCTGAAGGAAGCGACATGGACTCAGCTGCTGCTGGGTATCACCAAGGCTTCTCTGGCGACCGACAGCTTCCTGTCCGCTGCATCCTTCCAGGAGACCACCCGCGTGCTCACCGACGCCGCGATCAAGGGTAAGGTCGATCCGCTGGTCGGCTTGAAGGAGAACGTTCTGATCGGTAAGCTGGTTCCCGCCGGTACCGGTATGTCGCGTTACAACAACATCGAGCTCGAGGAGAATTTCATCCCCTCCGCTCCCGCTGCACCGACAGAAGAATAATGATCATACAAGATTTGAGCCTCCCTCGCGGAGGCTCATTTTTCTTTGTGGGAATTATATTAAAATCAGTCAAATGCGTTGTGCAAAACGTCCAAAAACGAGGAAGATTTTTCTATATTCTGACCGATACAAAAGGTTACGGATTTATTGAAAAGATTACGCGTTTGTAATATAATAAATACAATAGCGAGAGTATGCGTAACTGTATGCTCAGTTAAATTGACTGTGCCTGTATTGGTATGAGATTTCTGCGGTACAGGCAGCGATTTAGGAGGAGATAACATGATAAAATGTAAGCAGGTCGTCAGCTTGATCCTTGCACTGATCCTGATGTTCAGCATGATGTCCGTAGGCATCGTGCAGGCGTCTGCAGCCGGCGACTACGATGAAAGTCTTTACACAAATCCCCCGTCCGAACCGGCGCTTTTGGGCGACGTGAATCGTGACGGCAAGGTCAATACGCAGGATGTTTATTTCCTGAAGAGCTCCATCGCCAAAAAAGAAGGCTATATCAATTATAAGAATTATTCCGAGAACACCATCGAGTTTAAGGTAGCCGATGTGTTCAAGGATTATGAAGTAGACCTTCCCGAAACGATCGACTTAAAGGACGTCGGTTTGCTTCAGGCATGGATCGCGAAAAAGGATGAGGCACAGGGCAAGGGCATCGGCGAGCCGGTCTACGTCGATCCGACCGAGCCTCCCACAACGCCTCCGACACAGGCGCCCACACAGGCGCCCACACAGGCTCCGACTCAGGCTCCGACTCAGGCGCCCACACAGGCGCCTACTCAGGCTCCGACACAGGCTCCGACTCAGGCGCCCACACAGGCTCCGACTCAGGCTCCGACTCAGGCGCCCACACAGGCTCCGACTCAGGCGCCTACACTGGCTCCTACCGACGCTCCCGAGACCGCGACCGTTACCATCTACGGTCTGAACGGTCAGTCCGGGACCAGAGAATTCAATATCGGTGATACCTTTAGCGTTTACACATCGCTGAACATCCAAAAGGATCACAACGATGTACAGATCGCGTCCGCAAACGGCACCCAGACCTATACCGATTCGATCCTGACGCTGTCAAGCGCGAAGGATGATGAGGATATGTTCACCGACGTCGCCTCGGTATTCCCGGTGTTCGGCGAGAATGCGATGGGCAGATTGTATCAGCCCGGCGAGATTCGCTACAACGCGTCTACTCCTAACATCGACGACGCTTTCACATTCGATTCGGATGATGATTTAGTGATCGTAACGACTTATACCGTCAAGGCAGGCGGTACCGGTGAGGTCAGAAATGCGCTGGCTACACTGGGCGCTGCTGACGTCAACTTATCCAAACTGGTGAGCAGGGGCAATACTGCTCCCGGCGTCACGCTGACAGTAAACGCGACCTTCGATAAGCCCGAGGGTGAAACGACAGCTCCCACACAGGCTCCCACGCAGGCTCCGACACAGGCACCCACTCAGGCGCCCACAGTCGCACCGACAGATGCTCCGACAGAGGCTCCTAAAGCAGTCGTCACCATCTACGGCTTGGACGGCGAGACTGAGACCAAAGAGTTCGCGGTCGGCGAGACCTTCACGGTTTATACCACGCTGGACACCACCGCATACAATAACGGCGGTATCGGTTCCATCAAAGGCACCCAGTTCTATACCAATTCTGTTTTAGCACTGGCTGACGAATACGATCCCGAAGAGGGCGATATCCTCGATCCCGACGAGATGTTCCCAGTCACCAAGTCCCAGACT
>JAFSRK010000256.1 GCA_017446165.1 Ruminococcus sp. | reverse complement strand
TGCTGCGGGCGACCGATGGTCGCCCCTACGGAAAGGTGTTGCGAAGCGACAGAGGGGAGCCGTCTCCGGCTGAGGAATTTCCCTATGTTGATAATGATGCATTTGCTCATTCGCTATCCGTATTTGTTTATTCTGTTATTCTAATCAACAGGTTTTTCTACAGGCTGAAATCCCGCTGATCTCTCAGCGGGATTTTTGTATAAACGTCGGTTCAATGGAAAAATGCAGTTCCTCCCCCGTGATCGGGTGAGTGAATCTCAGCTCAGCTGCACACAGGGCGATATGCTCCGATGGAATACGGCTGCCGTAGCGTCGATCACCGACGAGCGGCATGTGCCGTGAAGCAAACTGGACGCGGATCTGGTGGGTCCTGCCGGTGAGCAGGCGAACGCGCACCGTCGACGCCTTATGACCGTCGAGCAGATAGGATCCCAAGCATTCATATCTCAGCTTCGCGGACTTCACGCCCCTGCGCTCACGGCGCACCACATAGCTTTTGTTGCGACTGCGGTCAAAATACAGCAGGTCGGTCAGCTCGCCCTGTTCATCGGGCTTGCCCTCCACTGCGGCGAGGTAGATTTTTTCTACCTCGTTTTTCTGTATCATGGCAGAAAGCTTTGCGGCGGATTCCCGCGTTTTGGCGTATACCATCAGCCCCTCGGTCGTTTTGTCCAGCCGATGCACCGGATATACCTCGCACCCGCATTGTTCTTTTAGCAGAGCGGGCATACTCGGCTGAGCCGCATGCGCTTCGCTCAGCACATCATACGGCTTGACCGCCACGACCAAATGCTCATCCTCAAAGAGGACAGTGACAGTCATATCAGAACAGTCCGCTGATCACGCCGTCGTCGCTGACGTCGATCTTCTCGGCAGCAGGAACCTTCGGCAGACCGGGCATGGTCATGATGTCGCCGGTCAGAACGACGATGAATCCCGCGCCCGCCGAGAGGCGCACGTTCTTGACATGGATGTTGAAATTCTCGGGAGCGCACAGAAGGGTCATATCGTCGGAGAAGCTGTACTGGGTCTTGGCGATGCAGACAGGCAGATCGCCATAGCCCATATCGGTGAGCTTCTTGATCTCGCGCTCGGCGGGAACGGAGAAGACAACGTGGTTTGCGCGGTAGATCTTCTTTGCGACCGCCTTGACCTTGTCCTGGATGGTCATATCGAGGTCATAGGAGAAGCAGAAGTTCTCGTTGCTTTCCTCGTCACACAGACGGATGACCTCCTCAGCCATCTCGATGCCGCCCTTGCCACCCTCTGCCCAGACGTTGGACAGCACGGTGTTCACACCCAGCGCGCGGCACTTCTCAATGACCATCTGTACCTCGGCGTCGGTGTCGGTCGGGCACCGGTTGAGCGCGACGACGGAGGGCAGGTTGTAGACGTTCTTGATGTTGTCGACATGACGGAGCAGGTTCGGCAGACCCTTCTCGAGCGCCTCGAGGTTCTCGGGAGCGAGGTCCTTTTTATCGACGCCGCCGTGCATCTTCAGCGCGCGGATGGTGGCGACGATGACGACCGCGTCGGGCTTGATGCCCGCATAGCGGCACTTGATATCGAGGAATTTCTCAGCGCCGAGGTCAGCGCCGAAGCCCGCCTCGGTGACGGTGTAGTCAGAGAGCTTGCGGCTCGCCTTGGTCGCGATGACGGAGTTACAGCCGTGGGCGATATTCGCGAACGGTCCGCCGTGGACAAAGGCGGGGGTACCTTCGAGTGTCTGAACGAGGTTCGGTTTGAGCGCGTCCTTCAGAAGCGCGGTCATCGCGCCCTGTGCCTTGAGGTCGCCCGCGGTGACAGGCTTTTCGTCAAAGGTATAGCCGACGACGATCTTCGAAAGACGATCCTTTAAGTCGGCGATGGAATCGGAGAGACACAGAATCGCCATGATCTCGGAGGCGACGGTGATGTCGTAGCCGTCCTCACGCGGGACGCCGTTGACTCTGCCGCCGAGACCGTCGGTGATATAGCGGAGCTGGCGGTCGTTCATGTCGACACAGCGCTTCCATGTGATCCTGCGCGAATCGATATGCAGGCTGTTGCCCTGATAGATATGGTTGTCAAGCATCGCGGCAAGCAGGTTGTTCGCCGCGCCGATGGCATGGAAATCGCCGGTGAAGTGCAGGTTGATATCCTCCATGGGAACGACCTGGGCATAGCCGCCGCCCGCGGCGCCGCCCTTGATACCGAAGACGGGTCCGAGGGAGGGTTCTCTCAGCGCGACCGATACGTTCTTTCCGAGGCGGCTGAGCGCGTCGGCAAGACCGATGGTGGTGGTGGTCTTGCCCTCGCCCGCGGGGGTCGGGGTCATCGCCGTTACCAGGATCAGCTTGTTGTCCTTTTCGGGCGCTTTGAGGACGTCAAGGCTCAGCTTCGCCTTGTATCTGCCGTAATACTCGAGAAGCTCCTCGTCGATGCCGGCTTTCTCGGCGATCTGTCCGATGGGCTTCATCTCACAGCTCTGTGCGATTTCAATGTCTGTCATGTGATCAACTCCAATGGTTTGCGTAGTTTACGTTCAAATTATAGCGAACGATTTCGGCGGGGTCAATAACGGCGGAAAAAGTTTAGCGAATTTGATAAAAAACCCTTGCCAACTGTCACCAAATGTAGTATTATCATGCTGTATAATCTTATAAATATGGGGTAAAAGGCACAATTTGGGGGATACAACATGAAATTATTGGAAGACAGAATCCGCAAGGACGGCATCGTACGCGAAGGCAACATTCTCAAGGTCGACAGCTTTGTGAACCATCAGATCGACTGCGCGTTCATCGCCGAGTGCGCGAAGGAATTCAAGCGTCTGTATGAGGGCGAGGAGATCACCAAGATCCTCACGATCGAAGCCTCGGGCATCGGCATCGCCTGCATTGTCGGCTTGGAGTTCGGCGTACCGGTCGTTTTTGCCAAGAAGACCAAGACCGTCAACATCGCCAACGACGTCTATACCTCTAAGGTCGAGTCCTTCACCCACAAGCGTACCTATGACATCATCGTCGCGAAGGACTTCTTGAAGCCCGAGGACAAGGTGCTGATCATCGACGATTTCCTCGCGATGGGTTCGGCGCTGCACGGACTGATCGAGCTGATCCAGCATGCGGGCGCAACCATCGTCGGCGCGGGCATTGTCATCGAGAAAGCCTATCAGGAAGGCGGTCAGATGATCCGCGACATGGGCGTGAGGGTCGAGTCCCTCGCGCGTATCAAGGCGATGCACGGCACCGAGATCGAGTTTATTGATTAATTGTCACTGTAGGGGCGTTCCTCAGTCGGAGACGGCACCCCTCTGTCGCTTCGCGACACCTCCCCTTAGGGGAGATCTCATCGGTCGCCCGATAAAACGACTTGGATTGCGGACGGGATCCGTCCGCTGTCGATACACAAAAACAGGAATATCTTTACAAAAACCATCATATGATTCATTGACGGCGGACATGCTGTCAGAATGGTTGGAGGAATGAAATTGAACAAGAAACTGAAATGCTTACTGTCGGCGGTGCTGGTACTCATCATGCTGATGAGCGCGGCGATCGCCATGCCTGCTACCGCCGCGAAGAGCGACGAAACAACCCAGGCGCCCACCGAGACCGTCGCCGCGGACGCCGCTGTCGAGGAAACGACTGCCGTCAACCAAAGCGACATCTTCCTTGACGGACGCACCGATCTCGCCGATATGGCGGACGGCGCTGAGGACGTCCCTCAGGAGATCACCACCGACGGTCTCTCCGAGAAGCCGATCGCCGATCTCGCCGAAGTCGGAGCTTCCGGCAGCGACACCGGTGTCAACGGCAGCCTCGGTGCGTATCGCGAGGGCTTCTACACCAATCAGATCACCATCAAATGGAAAAAGCTCAAGGATGTCAGCGGCTACCGCGTCTACTGGCTCGATCTCTTGAAGGACGGCGCCAAGACAAAGCTGCTCACCACTACCACCGACCGCTGTGTCACCGTCAAGAGCCTCAAGGCAGGCTCCAAGTTCCGCTTCACCATCAAGCCTTACCACACTGCTGACGGCAAAACGGCAGTGGGCTTGGGCGAGTCTTTGATCGCGGCTACCGTTCCCGCTCCCGTACGCAGCTTTCGCCTTGCCTCCGGAGCCGTTGCCGGTACCCTGCTGAAGTGGACGCGCACCGTCGGCATCGACGGCTACATCATCCTGCGTCAGTATCAGGGCGTATGGAAGGAGTACAAGTACCTCGGACCCAACGTCACCCAGTTCAGAGACACCAACGTCAAAGAGGGTCACGCTTACTACTACAAGATCATGACCTACCGCAAGGATACCCGCGGAGAGCTGAGAAGCTCCAAGGTGCTGCTCAGGACCGTCTGCGGTCTGAGCGCTCCCGGCGACAACGGCTCCTCCTCGCGCGTGAACCGCGTCTACCTCAACTGGAGAAGGATCGACAGCGCGTCGGGCTATCAGGTATGGTATTCGCTCGATCACAAGACCTACAAAGGACTCGCAGACATCCAATCCAACACCAACACCTTCACCACCAAAAAATTCACGGAAGGCACCAAGGTATGGTTCCGCGTCCGTCCCTATCGACTGGTCGGCGCATCCAAGACGCGCGTCGTCGGTACGATCGGTGAATTCGCCGTCAAGGTGCTGGCAAATTCCTTCGGCGCCGATGTGGGCGACACCTACATCGAGATCGACATCAGCGATCAGCATATGTGGTACATCGTCAAGGGCAACGTCTTTGTCTCGACCGACGTCGTCACCGGCAACTATGACTCGTCGGATACCCCGAAGGGCGTCTACTATATCAACAACAAGGCGCGCAATATCAACCTTGTCGGCGCGGACTACGTCAGCTTTGTCGAATACTGGATGGCTTTCATCGGCGGAAGCTACGGCATCCACGACGCCTCGTGGAGATCGTCGTTCGGCGGAAGCATCTACAAGGGCAACGGCTCTCACGGATGCGTCAACACACCGTATGAAGCGGTCAAGAAGATCTACAACAACGTGTCGGTCGGCACCCCGGTCGTCATCCACGGATAACAACGGATATGTCAAAGGCTCCATCTTCGGATGGAGCCTTTTCAATTGACAATGGATAATTGACAGTGGACAATTTATGGTGGGCTTTGCCCACACCCGATTCCTATGAATCAACATCAAGTTCTCATATCGGTTGAACGGATACTATATCCAAAACGCGTCAGCGTTTCCCGCAATTATCAATTACAGTCCAATGGAAAAGGCGCCCTCGGGGCGCCTTTTATCATATAGATCCGTTTTGTTTTACTCAACAGGCTTATAGAACACCTTGAGCATCGTCTCGAGGACGTCCTTGTCGTCGAGGTACATCTCGGCGTGTTCGCCCTCCTTGATCTTTCCGCTCAGACGCAGATACTCGATCTCATTCGAGGAGCGCATCTTGGTGAGCGCGGTGGTCGCAAGATAGGTGATCTTCGGCAGGTCGAGCGTGGTGTCCGCGTTATCGCTGACGACGCCGTAGAGGTTGGTCACCGTGCCGATATCCTTCTTGGCAGCGGGAATGATGGAAGCAAGGAACGCTTTGATATACTGCTGCTGGCGATCCATACGGGCATTGTTAGAGTCGAGCACCTCGATGTCACGGCTGCGAATATAGGTCTCGGCGTCCTTGCCGTGCAGGGTGATCTCCTCTCCCTCAAGCACGGTCGCACCGTAATACTCGGAGTAAAACTCCATCAGCGACGTCAGCGTCACGCCGCCGATCGCATCGTTGAGATCTTTTAGCGCATCGAGATCGATTGCAAAGTAGTTATTGAACGGCAGTCCGAAAAACAGTCGCGACAGCGCTGTATTGACGTTCTGACCGCCCTTTACCTTATCGTTGCCGTAGGAATAGGCATAGGCGAGCTGAGTCTTCTCGGTATCGATGAACTCACCGTCCGCAGAGTAGATATTGACGTCGAGCATGGTATCGCGCGACACGCCGATGACGGTGGTCTTTCCGGTGTATGCATCGATGGCGATGATATAGATCGCGTCGCCCATATAGTTATCACTCTCGCCGACCTCGCCCTGGTTATAGCCGATGAACACAACGCTCATGACGTCCTCGTTCAAGAGGTAGGTCTTGCCGCCGTATTTGATGGTACGGCCTTTGTCGCGGATATCGGTTGCGTTTTTGCCGCTGTTATCCGTGAGCGGGATCGAGATGTCGATGTCGTCATAGTTATGCATCGCCTTGCGGCCGATATCCTTCATGATAAAGTACGCCGAGCCGAGCGTAATGCCGATCACAAGGATAACGGATACGACGATGATGACGATCTTCGCCCAAACCGGGATCTTCTTCCTGTGCCTGTGATGCTTCTTCTTGGCGGGATTCGCGAAGACATAACCATCCATCGCTTCATCCATCGGATCGCGCTGTTCGCCGGTTGTCTTTTTATCCTTCTTTTTGTGACGGTGTTTTTTGTGATGATTCTTGTAGGTTTCGGCGGGAACAACATAGTCGAAGTCCTCGATCGCCTTTTCTTTCTCCGATTTCTCCTGCTCGTTCAGCGCGGGGATCTCATCGGCGATCGCTTCTGTCGTCGGCGCCTGCTGCTCCGGCTCAATTGAACGGTTCTCTGGATTGGACATCTACCAGCACCCCCTGTACTAAGTATCGTGTATTGCTTGCGCCGTTGGTACAGGTGCTCAGGGTGAGGATCCTGCTGTCCTTGTCGGGCGTGACACCCTCGCGCACGATGCCGTCATAGGTTCGCGGATTGAGGGTGGTGTCGATATAATTGAGGAAGATGTTCTCGAACTCCATGTGGAAGGAGTTGAGGATGTGTCTGTCGTCATAGGTATAAGCGGAGTAGATCAGATAGGTCAGCAGCTTATCCTTGGTGAAGACGAACGCAGTATTGTATTTTTTGAAGAACTCCTCATCCTCGAAGTTGTGGAGTGAAGCGAACATCGAGCCGTTGAGCATATTGTGACCGTACAGCACCGTGACGGGATCGTCAAAGTCGCGGGAGTTCATGGTCTGGGAATAGATCGTCCCGGAGAACTGGTAGTCGCCGTAGATATTGTGATCGAGGTAAAAATCGTCGTTGCCGTCGCTGCTCTGGCATACGGGATAATCGACGTTAGTACCGGGGATATAGAGCCACGCGTAGATATCGGGGTTCTTCTTCATCAGCTCGTCAAAGCTCAGCCCCGACCAGTCCTCAGGCTCCTTGGCGGTCTTCTGACCGTAGTGGTTCATGGTCGGACGCTCGGTCGCGGGTTCTGTGGGTGCCTGTGTCGCCGTCGTTTCGGCAGGCGAGGCAGTAGCAGCCTCGGTCAGATCACTGCGCTTGAGGCTATCCTCCACGGGCGGCTTGAAGTAATTGATCAGGAATATCGCACCGGCGACAAGGACGGCGATGCTGACGATGAGGATCGCGATCCATACTGGCTTTTTTACTTTTTTCATATATCCACCATCCTGAGATAGTATATCAGTATAATTATACAACCAAAGGAATGGGATGTCAATCGGTGTAGTTGGTAGTTGTCGGTTATTAGTCGGTAGTTCACGGCGGGCGCTGCCCGCACCCGATTCCTATGATCGATCAAAATGCGTCGGGGGTTCCCTGCAAGACTACCAACCACCGACCACCGACTACCAACCACTAAACATCTTGCACACATTAGCCCTATATCATTTAGCGGTTATTCACAAAATGTATTTTGCCACTTTATTTGGTCGGGTGGGTGTGGTACAATATAGATGTATAATGATTCGTCTGTGCCTTGCGCACAGACACGCAAATCAAAAGGAGTTGACAACATGAAGAAACGATTCACTGCGATCCTGTCGCTCGTGCTGATCGTCATCATCGCCAGCTGTGTGTTCGTCACCACGACGACCGCTGCCACCCCGACCATCAGCTACCGCTTCTCCGGCGCGAACGCCAACGACAAGGGCTACGCCGAGGGAACCATCTCGCTTGCAAATGGCTCCGGAAGTCTCTCGCTCTACTGGGCTGATGATACCAAGGCGCTCGAGAAGTTCGACCCCATCGCGACCTTCAACGGCTCGGGCAGCTACAAGATGCCTGCCTACACCGCCATTCCCGCCAAGGCGACCAAGATCATCGCCGTCAGCGGCTCCAACACCGCAGTCAGCAGCGCAGC
>JAFSRK010000255.1 GCA_017446165.1 Ruminococcus sp. | reverse complement strand
TTGTACTCCTCGTTGATCTGATCAAGCACCTTGTATAACGCGTCCAGATAGCGGAAGCTCGGCGCAGTCTGATCGTCGGCGACCGTTTCTGCGTTTACCGCAGCGGTGCAGAGGCTGACGATAAAGAGGATCGTCAGTATAGCGGATACGATTCTTTTCATAATGACAGCTCCTTGTCGGGATTTATAACACCGTGAATTGCAGCACGGCGGCGATCGTGATGCCGATCGCGTTGATGATCAGGCAGGTTTTCACCGAGAGTCGGCGCATCGCCTCGCCGACGATGGTGACGGGTTTGTTGAAGATTGGGATCGACAACAGCAGCGCCAGTCCCGCCGAGCCGACAATCATGATGTACTTCCACAGCGGATCGCCCAGCGATACGATGAAGTCGAACGCACCGAGATAAGACAACAGCAGAACGATCGGCGCGTGCCAGAGATAGACGCCCGCGACGTTCTTGCCGAGCTTTGTCAGCACCGGGAACTTGCGGTTCGGCATGCACGCCAGCACCGAGATGACCAGCACCGCCGAGATACCGTAGCACAGCAGCCTGTGCCAGAACGTACAGCCCGCGATCGGTACGGCGCTGTAGGGGTTGCGACCCGTGAACAGCATGCGCAGGGGATAGATGGTGTCCCTCTCGCGAAAGCAAAGGACAAAGTAGGTGAAGATGAACGCGATGCCCGCCAGCTTAACGTTCAGTCGGTGGGTGAAGCGGCGCACCTTCATCGGGCTGAGGAAGTATCCCGCAACATAGAACGGCAGAAATACCAGAAAACGCATGAGATAGAGGAAATCGCCGATCGGCAGAAATCCCGCGACCACACCGATGACGACCGTGATCGAGAGGAGAACGTAGCGGTTGACCTTTCTCAGGGGATACATCAGGAGCATGTAGCCTGCCGTGACGAACAGGTACCATTCGATCCCGGTGCCGCCGAGCAGATCGAGCTTGGCTTCTCTGCCGAACGCGAGCCGGATGAGGAAGATGATCACCTTGAGCAGTGTTCCTGTCATCAGATAGAACGTGACGCGTCCCCACTCGGGCTTGACCTTCTCGCCGTCGTACTGCTTCTGGAACAATCCGCACAGAAAGACGAACATCGGGGCGGTGAACGAGTAGCTGAACACGAACCAGCTGCGGAACATATCGCTGCTGCCGGTGAATTCATCTGCGACGCTGCCGATGACCACCAGAATGATCGCGAGCAGCTTGACGTTATCATATTTGAATATTCTCGGTTTGAGACTGTCTGTCATGACATATTCTCCCATAACAGTATGATTTACTAAATAGATATTATACTATATTATGACGCGGCTTGTCAATTTATACCGCAAAAATTGCGACAAACTCCAACGGGATTCTCATTGACTATTACATGCGCGTGTGGTATAATCACCTTACAAGTTACCTGACATAAAGGTACGCCTGAGTGAAAGGGACGACAATATTGAAATGAGCCTGTTTTTTCAGGCGAAGTGGATGTGTTTGCCGTACCTTTTGGTACGGCTTTTTCATTGAAGGAGGGAATATGGAAACAAGGGTTGCTGTCATCAGCATCATCGTCGAGGACGACAGCTCGACGGCTGAGCTTAATGCATTGCTGTCGGGTTTTTCGGACTATGTTGTCGGACGCATGGGCGTTCCCTACAAGGAGCGCAAGGTGCGCCTGATCAGCGTAGCGGTCGACGCGCCTCAGGATAAGATCGCCGCTTTGAGCGGAAAGATCGGTTCGTTGTCCGGCGTGAGCGTCAAGACCGCGTATGCGTCTATCTAATTGACAATTGAGAATGGACAATGGACAATTAAGGGTGGATTCCGTCCACACCGGATTCCTGTTTTTCAATGAAAACGAAAGTCCCTTCATTCCAAAAGCCGTCAGGCTTTCCCGAAATTGTCAACTACCAACCACTAACTACTAACTACCAACTATTCAATAAGGAGATATACCATGACCATCTATAATCCTGCGTCACTGCACGCGGAAGAATTTATCAACGACGCGGAGATCCGCGAGACCCTCGCTTATGCCGAGGCGAACAAGAACAATATGGAGCTGATCAACGAGATCCTCGAGAAGGCACGTCCCATCCCGACCGCGACCGGCTGTCGCTGTAACGGACTGACTCACCGCGAGGCGTCTGTCCTGCTCGCGTGCGAGGATCCCGAGGTGGAAAAGCGCATCTATGAGATCGCCGAGGAGATCAAGCTCGCTTTCTACGGCAACCGCATCGTCATTTTCGCGCCGCTGTACCTGTCAAACTACTGCGTCAACGGCTGTGTTTACTGCCCCTATCATATGAAGAACAAGACCATCCCGCGCCGCAAGCTCACTCAGGAGGAGGTCAAAAAAGAGGTCATCGCCCTGCAGGACATGGGTCACAAGCGCCTTGCCATCGAGAGCGGCGAGGATCCCGTGAACAACCCGATCGAATACATCCTCGAATGCATCAAGACCATCTACAGCGTCCATCACAAGAACGGCGACATCCGCCGCGTGAATGTCAATATTGCGGCGACCACCGTCGAGAACTACCGCAAGTTGAAGGACGCGGGCATCGGTACCTACATCCTGTTCCAGGAGACCTACCACAAGGAGAGCTACCTAAAGCTCCATCCCACAGGTCCGAAGCACGACTATGACTACCACACCGAGGCGATGGATCGCGCTATGGAGGGCGGCATCGACGATGTGGGTCTGGGCGTACTGTTCGGACTCGAAATGTACAAGTATGAGTTCGCGGGACTTCTCATGCACGCCGAACACCTCGAGGCTGTCCACGGCGTGGGTCCTCACACGATCTCCGTTCCCCGCGTGAAGCGCGCCGACGATATCGACCCCGACGAGTTCGACGGCGGCATCTCCGACGAGACCTTTGCGAAGATCACCGCCTGCATCCGACTGGCGGTTCCCTATACCGGCATCATCATCTCCACCCGCGAGTCCGAGGCGGTGCGCTCAAAGCTCCTGCGCCTCGGCGTATCTCAGGTATCCGGCGGCTCGCGTACCTCTGTCGGCGGCTATGCCGAGGAGGAACGTCCCCACGATACCGAGCAGTTCGACGTCTCCGATCAGCGCACCCTCGACGAGGTCGTCGCGTGGCTGATGGAGAACGGTCACATCCCGTCCTTCTGTACCGCGTGCTACCGCGAGGGCAGAACCGGCGACCGCTTCATGTCACTGTGTAAATCGGGTCAGATCCTCAACTGCTGTCACCCGAACGCGCTGATGACCCTCGCCGAGTACCTCGTCGACTATGCGTCGCCCAAGACCAAGGAGATCGGCTTTGATGTGATCGCGCGTGAGCTGAACAATATCCCGAAGGAAAAGGTGCGCGCCATCGCCGCCCAAAACATCGAGGATATCAAGAATTCCAACCGCAGGGATTTCAGATTCTGATCATCAGGAATCGGGTGCGGGCAGCGCCCGCCGTTAATTGTCCATTGTCAATCGTCAATTGTCAATTACCACCGAAGGTGTTTCTATGTCATTGAATACTACCGTTTCCGCCGAGAGGGCGCACATCGCCTTTTTCGGGCGGCGCAACGCCGGAAAATCCAGCGTTGTGAACGCTGTTACCAACCAAAAAATCTCCGTCGTGTCCGATACCCTCGGCACCACCACCGATCCGGTGCAGAAGGCGATGGAGCTGTTGCCGCTGGGACCCGTCGTGATCATCGACACACCCGGTTTTGACGACGAGGGCGCTTTAGGCGAGCTGCGCGTCGAGCGTACTCGCGAGGTGCTTCGAAAGACCGATATCGCGGTGCTTGTCGTCGATGCGACCCTCGGACTGTGCGACGCCGATCAGGCGCTGATCGCGGAATTCACCGTTCGCAGGCTGCCTTACCTCATCGCCTACAACAAAGCCGACCTGCTGACCGAGCTTCCCGCAACAAGGGAGCATGAGATCTGTGTCAGTGCGCTGACAGGGCAGGGGATAGAGGAACTCAAGGAGAAGCTCTCCGTCATCGTCAAAAGCGAGGAGCGCGAGAAGCACATTGTCGCCGATCTGGTGAACAGCGGCGACACCGTCATCCTTGTCATCCCGATCGACGAATCCGCTCCCAAGGGGCGCATCATCCTGCCCCAGCAGCAGACGCTCCGCGAGCTGCTCGACTTTCACTGCAACGTCATCTGCTGTCAGCCGGAGGAGCTGTCCGCGATGATCGCGAACCTGAGGGAGAAGCCCGCTCTTGTCATCACCGATTCCCAGGCGTTCGGCAGAGTCAGCAGGGATACCCCCGATGATATTCCGATGACCTCGTTCTCGGTGCTGTTTGCACGCTACAAGGGCAGCCTCGACGGACTGATCCGCGGTGCAAAAACACTCGAGAGCCTGAGAGACGGCGACAAGGTGCTGATCTCCGAGGGCTGTACCCACCGCCGCCAGTGCGGCGACATCGGCACCGTCAAGCTGCCTGCGTGGATTCGCGAATTCTGCGGTCATGAGCCGCAGTTCAGCTTCACGAGCGGCGGCACCTTTCCCGATGATCTGAGCGAATACCGACTGGTCGTCCACTGCGGCGGCTGTATGCTCAACGAAAAGGAGATGCAGTTTCGCCAGAAAAGCGCTGTTTCGGCGAACGTCCCGATGGTCAACTACGGCATCGCGATCGCCGAGATGAACGGCATCCTCGACCGCGCGCTCAAGCCGCTGGTCGGTAACAAGTAAGCTGTACAATAATAATTACAGGGGATGATGGCTTTATCGCCCCCTACATTATGAGTAACAAAGGCGGGAAGAGCGATCTTCCCGCCTTTACTGTATCTTGTGGTTTTATGATGAAACTGTAACTACATATTACAAAATGTTAACTTGCCAATTGGTGCGGCAGAATTTATAATTTCTTATGTAGAAATATAATCCATCATGGGGATGGATCACGATGAGGTGTAGCTATGAAGTGTCCTTACTGCGGATTTGAAGAAAGCAAGGTTATCGACTCGCGTCCTGCCGACGAGGGCGAGCGTATTCGCCGCCGCCGCGAATGTCTGAAATGCGGCAAGCGTTTCACGACCCACGAGGTCATCGAAACCGTTCCGATCATCGTCGTCAAGCGCGACAAGAGCCGCGAGGTTTTTGACCGCAACAAGCTGACCGCAGGACTGCTGCGCGCGTGTGAGAAGCGCCCCGTTTCCATCGACCAGATTGAGAACATGGTCGACGCTATCGAGACCCAGCTCCAGCAGTCGTTGGATCGCGAGGTCACCTCGATGGCGATCGGCGAGCTGACCATGGAACAGCTCAAAAATGTGGACGAGGTCGCCTATGTCCGTTTCGCGTCCGTCTATCGCCAGTTCAAGGATATCAACACCTTCATGGAAGAGCTGAACAAGCTCCTCAAAGAAAAATAATGTATATTAACTGACAATAAGTTTCATTTTTCTCCCCTTTTCATTTTGCTTACTGTTAAACATAGAAAAGTCCCGCTCATTCGGTTGAGCGGGACTTTTTCTTTTCAGTGTCGTTGCTAGGCTCCCTTCGGAGTCGCGGCGATCCCGCATAGCGGGACAGCGCCTATATTCTTTGAAAAACGTGCTTATTCAGCCTTCGGCTCGGGCAGCTTGTAGGAGCCGCAGTTCTGGAACGAATCGGAGATCGGAGGCTCGCCGCCGAAGTCGACGTTCTCGAGCGCCTCATCGTCGTTGAACGAGAGCATGATGTTCTCTGCGCTCTGTGCGAATTTGACGGTCTTGAGATTGGTACACTTACAGAACGAACCCTTGAAGGTGTTCGCAATCTGCTCGACGC
>JAFSRK010000254.1 GCA_017446165.1 Ruminococcus sp. | reverse complement strand
TAAGAAAATCGTGCCTTCGGCACGCAATTTTCGTATTGCCATCGCCCGTGCGCACATCCAGTGCGCTACTGGGCGGGCACTATAAATCTTTTTTACTTTATAAGAAACGAGCAGTTTCTTATAAAGAACAAAACGGGCGACCAGATCGCCCGTTTTGTTGTGTTATTCTTTTGCGGAATACGCTTTTTCTTCAACAGTATCCTCGATCTTTTTTTCGACGATGCCGTTGATCTTGTTATAGCTTTCGAGATCGACCAGCACCATCACGGAACGCGGCGGGATCAGATCGTCCTTGTCAAATTCGGTGATCGCTTTATCGGAAGCGGTGGAAGCATCAGCGAGGATGTACCAGCGCTTCGGCAGATCGTACTGTGACTTGAACTCGACCTGACATGCGTTTTCGGTGTTGTTGAGGATGATCGACATCATCTTCCATTCACCCTCGGTGTCGTTCTTGATCGTCAGCGAGATGATCTGACCGTTATAGACGATATAGGAGTCGTTGACCGCCTTGGTCGTGTTATCGCGCAGGGGAGAGAACGCCTTGCGGATCTTGATCAGACCCTTGTAGTAGTCGTTGAGCTCTCTGTAGCGAATGGTGCGCGTCCAGTTGATGGAGTTGACCGCGTCGGGAGATTTGTAGGAGTTGTGGTCGCCGTGCTTGGTGCGGCAGAATTCTTCGCCCGCGAGCATGAACGGAACGCCGAGTGACAGCATGACCATCGCGCCGGCAAGCGCGTTCTGCTTGATATACAAGTGATCGGTGGTGTCGAAGTCACTGCACCAGTTGGACTTGAGGATCTTATCCCACAGGGTGAGGTTATCGTGAGCGGAATCATAGGTGATACACTGGGACGGCTCATTCGCCCAGTTGCCGAAGGTGACAGACGCCGCGCCCATCATTCCCGCGATAACGTTGTACGCGCTGTGTCCTGCGCCCTGAATGTAGCCTTTCGTATCGTCGTCGGAGCCGCCCTTGATACCGTGGCGCATGTCATCGTTGAACATGCCGATACGGTTCGAGAGCTTCTTCGCGTTGGTTTTGTTACAGCAGTCCTCGCCGGAGATGCCGTTTTCGCCGTCATTGGCAGTCCACGGCTCGCCGTACATCAGGATGCGCTTGTCGGTCTTGTCGAGTTCCTCGCGGATGATGTTCATCGTTTCGATATCGTGACAAGCCATCAGATCGAAACGGAACCCGTCGATATGATACTCCTCGACCCAGTATTTCAGAGAATTGACCATGAAGTTGCGGAACATGGTCTTATCGGAGGCGGTGACGTTGCCGCAGCCCGAGGAATTGAGGAATCTGCCGTTCTGCATGCGGAAGTAGTAGCCGGGAACGGTCAGCTCAAAGGGAGAGGTCGCGGTCTCATAAACGTGGTTGTAGACAACGTCCATAATCACGCCGATGCCCTCTTCGTGGAGCGATTTGATCATTTCCTTGAATTCGCGGATCCTGACCTCACCGTGATAGGGATCGGTCGAATAGGAACCCTCGGGAACGTTGTAGTTGACAGGATCGTAACCCCAGTTGTAGTCGACGCCGGTGATTTCGTTGACAGAACCGAAGTCGAATACCGGGTTGAGCTGAACATGCGTGACGCCCAATTCCTTGAGATAGTTCAAACAGGTCGGATAAGAGGTAAAGGGGATGACAGTATTCTTCTCGGTGAAGGCAAGGAATTTTCCTCTGTGATTCTTGCTGACGCCCGAAGAATCCGACGATGAAAAATCTCTGACATGGATCTCCCAAACGATAGCGTCGTTCGGCTTGTCGGGCAGGACATGGCGGTCGTTTTCCCAACCCTCGGGATCAGTGGATGAAAGATCGACGACCATCGAACGCAGGGAGTTGACGCCGACCGCCTTTGAATAGACGTCCTGAGTTTCATGCGTACCCTTTTCGGTTTTGATGACATAGGTGTAGTAGATCTTGTTGAGATTGCCCTCAACGGTCGCCGACCAGACGCCGGTCCTGCCGTCGAGGAGCATCTGCTTGATGCCCATGACCTGAGCGCCTGCCTCGTGGAAGGAGCCGGTCGTATAGAGCTTCAGCAGTACCTGCTCCGCTGAGGGAGCCCACACCTTGAAGGTTGTGCTTTCGGGCGTGAAGGTGAAGCCGAGATCACAGCCGTCATAGGTCGGATAGAGTTCTTTCTTGTTTGAATAAAAAGCAGTTGTAGCCATATACCTAACCTCATACTGATAAATATTCATAAGTGATAATATTTTAACATTTTGTCAGTCAAAATTCAACCTTAAAATATGTTATCAAATTTACAATTCGTTCATTTCTGAGATTTTGATAAAATTCTGCGCAAAACTTGTCAAATTCTGTCAAAAATGTTATAGTAGTTCCGATACATCGCTGTTACGAGTATAAACAGCGCTTTGAAAGATATTATTATACTATGATCGAAGCAAGAGGTAGTTTCTATGACAAAGAGATTTTCAGCCGTCATTATGACGTTATTCCTGCTGATCCTGTCGCTTACGGCATGCGGCAATACTACTCCGCCGAAGCGTACGGCTGTTGAAGAAAAGTACGCCTATAACACCGAGATCATCCACAACCCGAACGCTCCCGTGGATGCGGCGGTGCTGATCAAGGATATCAAGGGCTATACCGAGCAGAAGATCTATAAGGTGAAGTTCCCGCGCAAGATCGCCGACACCCACCTGTATGTCGAATCGGTCGGATCCTATACGGGTCCGTACTTTGAGGATATGTCGATGGAGCCGTGTGAGAATGTTTTCGCCGCCGTGATCAGAAACGATTCCGACAAGGTGATCTCCTATTCGTCCTTCAACATCATCTACGGCGATGACGATCATGTCAAATGCGGCTTCCATACCACCAACCTCAAGCCCCACTGTACCGCGCTGGTGCTGAGCGACGACAAAACGGTGACCTTTGATAAGGTGCTGTATTTTCAGCCGAACGAGCCGATGGAGGTACTCGCCGACAGCCTGACGATGCTGGGCGGCATGGTCGGCGTTTCCTACAGCGACGGCAAGCTGGTCGTTACCAACCTGACGGCTGACGACCTCGGTACGGTATACATCCGCTACAAGATGTTCGGCGACGGCAACGTGTTCCTCGGCGGCTTCACCGGATCGGTCATCGTCGAGAATGTCTCTGCCTTCGAGACCTATGAGGCGGACGCAGGGATTTTCAATCCCGATACCTGTGAGATCATCTGTGTCGAGAATGAATTGAGTGCAATCGAATCATGATAAATGGCGGAATATCGGCGACTGTGTTGATATTCCGCTTTTCATGTGCGGATTGTATTTACAAAACAAACGTTTTATGGTACAATGAATCGATAAGTAAAGCGAGGGATGACTATGTGCGATACAAAAGAAACCGCTGAGAATAGAAACGATATTTCCAGATATAAAATGCGTGAGCAGGCGTTCTTTCTCTGCTTCGAGATGCTCTTTTCCGATACGGACGTCGACGAGCTTGCCGACAACGCCGGTGACGCGCGTGACGAGTTCTTGAGCGATTATGCGCTTGACTGCGCAAAGGGCGTCTTTGAACACAGGGAAGAGATCGACGCGATGATCTCTAAGAACCTCAAAGCCGGTTGGAAAATCAGCCGTATCTCCAAGGTGTCCCTTGCGCTTCTGCGCCTTGCGGTATATGAGATGCTTTACCGCGACGACGTTCCGGTATCCGTTTCGATCAACGAAGCGGTCGAGCTGTCCAAGAAATACACCGTCAAGGACGATACCTCGTTCATCAACGGCGTCCTCGGAGCGGTGGCAAAGTCCCTATGAGCGTATATCTCGGTATCGACACCAGCAACTACACCACCTCTGTCTGCCTGTATAACAGCGACGACGGCAGTGTGATATCAAAAAGACAGCTCCTGCCTGTGCGCGACGGCGAGCTGGGGCTGCGCCAGAGCGATGCGGTTTTCCTCCATGTACAACAGCTTCCGGAGCTGTTCAAGGCGGCGTTCTCGGAATATGACGGCGCAATCAAGGCGATCGGCGTATCGAGCAGACCGCGTGCGGTCGACGGCTCCTACATGCCGTGCTTCACCGTGGGAACGACTGCCGCGAGCATCCTCTCCGACACTCACCGTGTGCCTGTCTATCAGTCCTCCCATCAGCAGGGGCATATCGCTGCGGCGCTCTACAGCATCGACCGACTCGATCTGCTGCATCATCCGCATATCGCATTCCATGTCAGCGGCGGCACCACCGAGGCGCTCGGCGTGAATATGGACGACGGCTTTTTGTCCACACGGCTGATCGCAAAGACACTCGACCTCAATGCCGGACAGCTGATTGATCGCGTCGGCGTGATGCTGGGACTGCGCTTTCCGTGCGGCAGAGAGCTGGAACAGCTCGCACTGAGATGTAACGAGCCGATGAAGCCGAAGGTCACACTGAAGGGACTCGACTGTTGTCTGAGCGGCGGCGAGAATATGGCGAAAAAGCTCCTTGACGAGGGGAAATCGCACGAATATATCGCCCGATTTGCTATCGAGTTCATCTACAGCGCGATCGCGAAGATGAGCGAAAAGATCCGCGAAGAATACGGCGATCTGCCGTTTGTCTACGCCGGCGGCGTGATGTCCGATTCGATCATCCGTGACCGACTGACTGCCGAGACCGGCTGTCTGTTTTCCAAACCCGAATTTTCATCCGATAACGCAGCGGGGATCGCTGTCCTCGCGTCCGTAAAGGATCCATTATGATAACACCGAAAGTATTTACCGTATCCCAACTGAATGCGCATATCGGCTCGATGATCGCGGCCGATCCCGCGCTGCAGGTGATCTTTATCGAAGGCGAGCTGTCCAACGTTCGTCTGAACAACCAGAGCGGTCACCTGTATTTCTCGTTAAAGGACAGCAAGAGCGTAGTCCGCGCCGTGATGTTCTCATGGAGCGTGAAGAACCTTCGCTTCCGTCCCGAGGACGGCATGAAGGTCATCATGCGCGCTCAGGTGACCGTCTATGAGCCGATGGGACAGTATCAGCTCAAGGTGGAGGATATGCAGCCCGACGGCGTCGGCGTCCTCGCCTTACAGTTGGAGCAATTAAAGAAAAAGCTGGACAAAGAGGGGCTTTTTGACCCCTCTCATAAACAATCTATCCCGGCGATGCCGCGTACCATTGGCGTGATCACTTCGCCGACCGGTGCGGCGCTGAGAGATATCATGGATATCCTGTCTCGGCGCTATCCCTGCGCCGAGGTCGTGTTGGCGCCTGTGCTTGTCCAGGGTGACGGCGCACCCGCCCAGCTGATCAACGCTGTCAATACGTTTTCCGAAAATAGGGCGGCTGACGTCATCATCATCGGGCGCGGCGGCGGCTCGATGGAGGACTTGTGGGCATTCAACGACGAGGGACTTGCCCGTGCCATCTATGATTGCAGGATCCCCGTGATCTCTGCTGTCGGTCATGAGACCGACGTCACCATCTGTGATTTTGTCGCCGATCTGCGCGCCCCGACTCCCTCGGCGGCTGCTGAGCTTGCCGTGCCGAACGGCAGGGATCTGATCGACTCCGCTTACGCCATGATCCGTGAGGCGGCGGCGTCCGTCAATGCAAAGATCGCCCTCGCTCAGAGCGATACCGACAAGATGACCCAGCTGGTTCTTGCGAGATCTCCGGAGCCGATGATGGACAACTATATCGAGCTGGTCGATTCGCTCTATGAGCGCGCCGAGAACGCCGAAAACAACCAGCTGAGGATCACCACAGCCTCCGCTCAGGAGCTTTTTTCAAAGGTCGAGGCGCTCAGCCCTGTCGCTGTTCTCAACCGCGGCTTCGCCCGACTGATGAACGGCGACGCCGATGTGACCTCCGTTACGGACGTCAAGGCGGGCGATGATCTCAGGATCACGCTCAAAGACGGCGATATCCGTGCTGTTGTCGCCGATTGAATCTACCGAAACGATCAAAAAATAAAGAGGATCATTCATGTCATTCACACACCTGCATCTGCACACCGAGTACAGCTTATTGGACGGCGCCTGCCGTATCCCGCTCCTTGTCAAACGCGCCAAGGAGCTGGGTCAGGACGCCCTTGCGATAACCGATCACGGCGTGATGTACGGTGTGATTGATTTTTATAGGGCATGTCTGAAAGAGGGGATACATCCCGTAATCGGCTGTGAGGTCTATGTCGCTCCGCGTACGCGCTATGACAAGACCTTCGAGCTTGACCGCGAGTATTCCCATCTGATCCTGCTTTGCGAAAACAATCAGGGATATCAGAATTTGATCAAGCTGGTGTCCTTGGGCTTTACCGAGGGCTTCTACAGCAAGCCGCGCGTCGACTATGAGCTGCTAGAAAAGTACCACGAGGGTCTGATTTGCCTTTCTGCATGTCTGTCGGGCGAGATCTCGAAGCGTCTGCTCGCGAACGACTATCAGGGAGCTGTCGAGAAAGCGCGTTGGTACCAGAGCATTTTCGGCAAGGATAACTATTTCATCGAATTACAGGATCACGGCATCGACGAACAGCGCCGCATAAACCCCGGACTGATCCGCGTTGCGCAAGAGATCGGCGCGGGCTTGGTCGTCACCAATGACTGCCACTATATCAACAAAGAGGATCACAGCACCCACAACATCCTTCTGTGTATCCAGACTAACCATACCATCCACGACGAGAACAAAGCTGAATTCAAGACCGAGGAATTCTATGTAAAGAGCGAGGACGAGATGCGCTCCTTATTCCCCGAGCTTCCTCAGGCTTTTGACAATACATCGAAGATCGCTCACCGTTGTCATGTGGAGATCGAGTTCGGCAATCGCAAGCTGCCCGATTTCAAGACGCCGAATGATGAGGATCACTATGCCTATTTTCGCCGCAAGTGCTATGACGGCTTGTACCGTAAATACGGCGACAATCCCGATGGGGCATTGATCGACCGCCTTGAATACGAATTGGGCGTGATCAAAAACATGGGCTTTGTCGATTACTTTCTGATCGTCAACGACTTCGTTCAGTACGCCAAGAGTCAGGACATCCCCGTAGGACCCGGCAGAGGCTCGGGAGCCGGCTCTCTGTGTGCCTATTGCATCGGCATCACCGGTATCGATCCGATGAAATACAACCTGCTGTTCGAGCGATTTCTAAATCCCGAACGCGTCAGCATGCCCGACTTCGATATCGACTTCTGCAAGGAACGCAGGGGAGAGGTCATCGACTACGTCATCCGCAAGTACGGCGCCGACCATGTTGCCCAGATTGTTGCGTTCGGCACGATGCAGGCGCGCGGCGCGGTGCGCGACGTCGGACGCGTCCTCGATATTCCTTATGCGACCGTTGACAGGATTGCTAAGATGATCCCGTTCAGCTTCAATATGACCATTGACAAGGCGCTGTCGTTGTCGACAGAGCTGATGAAGGAATACAACAGCGACAATACCACCAAACAGATCATCGACATCGCCCGCGATATCGAGGGCATGCCGCGCAATATCACCATGCACGCGGCGGGCGTCGTCATCACCGATCGACCCGTCAGCGACTATGTACCGCTGTCTAAGAGCGACGACGCGGTCATCACCCAGTTCACCATGACTACGCTCGAGGAGCTGGGTTTGCTCAAAATGGATTTCCTCGGACTGCGTAATCTTACGGTCATCCACGATGCGGAGTTGATGATCCGCCGACATCAACCCGATTTTGATATCAACCGCATCAACTACGCCGACAAGTCGGTCTATGACATGATCTCCACCGGCAACACCGACGGCGTGTTCCAGTTCGAGAGCGGCGGCATGAAGAATGTGCTTGCCCAGCTAAAGCCTAACCGCTTTGAGGATCTCATCGCCGTCATCTCTCTCTACCGTCCGGGGCCGATGGACTCCATCCCCACCTATATTCGCAACCGCCATGACCCATCGCGCATCACCTATAAGCATCCCCGACTTGAACCGATCCTCAACGTCACCAACGGCTGTATCGTTTATCAGGAGCAGGTCATGCAGATCTTCCGCGAGCTTGCGGGCTACTCACTCGGGCGCGCGGATATCGTTCGCCGCGCCATGAGTAAGAAGAAGCATGACGTCATGGAACGCGAGAAGAGGATCTTTGTCGAGGGACTCGTGAACGAAAACGGCGAGGTTGAGGTCGAGGGTTGCCTTCGCCGCGGCATCGACCGTCAGACCGCTTTGTCGATCTTCTCCGAGATGGAGAGTTTTGCATCCTATGCATTCAACAAGAGCCACGCCGCTGCCTACGCCGCGGTATCCTACCAGACGGCTTATCTCAAATGCCACTATAAGCGCGAGTACATGGCGGCGCTTTTATCCTCTGTCATCGACAGTCAGAACAAGACCTCCGTCTATATCAGCGAGTGTCACCGCATGAACATCGCGGTTCTGCCGCCGTCCGTGAATGAAAGCGACAGCAAGTTCACGGTGTCAAAGGGCAATATCCGCTTCGGACTCTCTGCGGTGAGGAACCTAGGTCTCGGCTTCATCGACGAGATCGTCAGCGAACGCCGCTCAAAGCCGTTCGCCTCCTACTATGATTTCTGCAAGCGCATGGGCGGCAGGGGACTGAACGCCCGATCGCTTGAGAGTCTGATCAAATGCGGCGCGCTGGATAACCTCGGCGCGAATCGCCGCCAGATGCTGTCCGTTATGAAAACCGTGCTGGACGATCTGGAATATGATCGCCGCAAGGGCGCGGCAGGACAAATATCGCTTTTCGATATGGGCGCATCGGCTCAGGTCGACACCGGCATCGTGATCCCTCCGATGGACGAGTTCCCGCTTGCCGAACTGCTCAATCAGGAAAAGGAAATGGCGGGAATGTACCTGAGCGGTCACCCGATGGATGAATACGCGAAATTCGCCCGCCATATTCACGCCGATATGCTCAGCGAGGTGCTGGAT
>JAFSRK010000253.1 GCA_017446165.1 Ruminococcus sp. | reverse complement strand
GTCGATATCATCCCGATCGTGTCCGTTTGCTTTCTTCTGCGCCTCCATGCACATCAGCAGGGCGTTCTGCTCCCACAGCGAGAAGATCGCGTCGAGCGCGGCGGCGTCCTCGCTGTCCGCCGCCACCGTCGAGAGCATCAGCCGATTCATTTCATCATGGATATTCATCTTCGCCTGTAAGATCTCCTGACGGCGGACGGTCTCATCAATGCTTAGGTAGTATTCGCTCAGCTCGTGATTCAAGCGGGTCAGCTCCGCCTTGTCCCTTTCGAGCGCCTCAGTCTTGGCATATTCGCTTGTGATATCAGTGGCGATCATCTCATACAGGCGCTCGCCGTCCGGATCAATCTCACGGCTGATGAAACGCCATACCCTTCCATTCACATGAAGGATTCCGTCCGCTACGGCATCGCGGAATTGATTGCCGTTGAGCAACGGCGCATCTGTGATATCCGTACACAGGCGGTTCATGCAGATATTGGAGAACAGCACCCTGCCGCTTTGGATCCAACAGCACACGCCGCACGGCATACGATCCAAAAAGAGCTTGATCGCACCCGGTGTGATAAAGCTCCGATTATATCGGATAATACTGCGCAGCAACAGCGCCGCAGAAACGGAGAGGATAGTAAGAGCCAGAAACCAGAGCAGCCACGGCAGCTCTCCGAGTGTACGGCTTATCTCTGCGGCATTCTCTGATGCGCCGAACAGGGACAGATCAAAGATCACCTGCCAAAGGAAATATACAGGAGCGAGGATCAGCAACGCTATCACAGTGAAGCGATAGCGCCTTCTGACCGTAGCGAGAACCGCGCTGCCGATATCGGTGAGGCACAGCAGCAGTGCCCAAAGCGCAAATAGCGCTCTTGTAAGAGCCGAAAGTGAAGCAAATGCAGTCATATGACCTCGCCCCCTTTCGGTATGGTAAAGCAGATGTAGGTCACATTATCCTCACTTTGAACCTCACTTGTGATATTCGCGCCAGACAACCACTGTGTTATATCTTTTAGTATCGGTTCAATTAGGCTCTCGAGATTCAGTTTCAGCATTACGTTATCCCGCTCCGAGAGATTGACAAACATGCCCCTGAGGTTTTGATGATTTGCTTCAATAAGCGTTTCAAAGGCTTCAAAGACAAGCAACGCCGCATCCGCTGGTACTGAACAGCCCGCGCTGTTGATGATCTCGCCCGGTATGCCGCAGTCATTCAGATACCGCAGTACCTCGGAGAATGAGAGCGCCAGCTCACCGGCTTCTATATGATCATGCTCCTGCGACAGCAGGGTCAGATTGGCGTAACGCTTGATGTAAGCGCCGAGCAGGGCGATGCGTTTGCGAGACGCTTCTTTGATCGCCGGATCGGATGACAGCCGTGCCTTACGGGCAAGCTGTGAGATCATCTGAGATTGCTTTAGTGTGCGTTCGGCGACGGTATCATAAACGAGCGTTCGCTGCTCGATGACCGTCTGCTTTTCCTTTAGCTCGTTGTGCAGGCGGATCAGCTCCGACTCACGTTCCAGCTCCTCTCTCGCCTGAGCCAGCTCACCGTTCAGGCGGTCGAGCTCGCTCATATCATCCTGCCAAAAACCATAACCGCCAGGGAGCGTCATCTTATTCAACACCGTGTGCTCTCCGATACGCGAGCCGCTTTCAAGAGCAAGCTGCTCAGCAGACAAGGGAGCCGCCGAAGCGGAGGAATATACCGCCGCCCCGCTTTGATCCGTGATCTGCGCAGATAATGAGAATTGCCTGAACAGCCTTCCGTAATTAGTATTCGTCGGAATCAGCCCGAGCTGCATACAGCATTCAAGCACGATAGCCGACATGCAGATGAGCGCTTCCGGAAATTCGACAAGATACGAACCGTTGATCTTCGGCATTTCACCTGTCATCAGCAAGACGTTCATCACGATACCGACCGCAAAGGGGATCAGCACGAGCCACGCGTTCCTTCTGGAATTGCCGATCCGGCATTTCACGACGAGGATAATGATCGCCGTAAGGTACAGAACATACTGCCACGCGGTAATGACATAGAACAAGGCTAAACGCGCATAATTGTTATCCCAATCTGCAAAGCCGGGTTGGAACCGAAAGACGAGCTGATGCAGATCATTCGTCAGGATAAGGACAATGAGCGCGACCGTCACCGCCATCGCCCCGTACCACCCCTTGGGCAGGCGCGCGTTCTCCTTTCGCGACACCAGCAGCGAGATGCAGAACAAAAACAGCGGGAACAGCAGCATCGGCACATAGTAAAGATACCACGCGTGTCGGGCGAGCACGCCTACCTCGGCAACAGCGCTGTACTTGATGCCTCTGAGCAGGATCATGAAGAGCCCCATCCACGATAATGACTTCATCATGACCGGGAGCTTGCCGTCGGGCGATACACGGTGAGAATAATACAGGACAAGGCACACCGAAAGGGTCAGCAGATAGATCGCAGAAACGTTTCGTGTAGGAAAAACATCGGGGATGATATTCGCGGAGGGGATGATATTGATCGCAAGAAGCAGATAGTAAACCGTCATCCGCTTCAAAATCGTTTTCGTTTCGCTCATATTATCCCCCTGCCGATTAATCACTGTATATTGCCGATGCTTATCAGAACCGACGATCATTGAATTTCATTCATCATATCATATCCCCTGCGACTTAGCAACCATAATATTGTTTATAAATGTAGGTTGTTTATAAACATTAACGGTATAGGTTATACAATACTCGGAGGGGAATATGGCTCAAAAAATCTTACTGACACAAGCCGCATATAAGCCGCATTTGAATAAGTCTTTGAAAACTCGACAGAAAGGAAAGAATCCTGTCGAAAGGCACTAAATAGTGCCTGTTATCCTTAATTGAGGCAAAATAGGATAAAAACCTGTAGAATCGACCCGGGATAATCAACAGACTTCAGAAATATTTCTTGACATTTCAAGGGTGAGATGTTATACTTATTCCTGCAAATGAAAAGGCGCCGCACATTCATGCGACACCTACTCGTACAACTTAATATTTAGGGGTATAGCTCAGTTGGTAGAGCAGCGGTCTCCAAACTTCCAAAAGTGACTTCGTATGAAGTCTTTTTTTATTGTCAAAACCCGAAAGAACGGCTTAAACACTGACTTCTTGTGCAATCAGCGCATAACTGTTCACTGCAAAAAGAAAGCGATTTTCTCTGCTATAATCGAGAAAAATTTGACCGAAATTTCTTGAAAGCAGTACCATAGCATCATCTGAGCAGTACCCGCCCGAAAAGGCATGAAAACAGTGATAAAACCAGCCAGCAAATTCGAAGCAAATAATACGGTTTTCTGTTGCTTTTTCTATTGGTTATGGTATAATAATATTGAGGAAGTGATCGCTTGGAACTATCCATTGAAATTGATCGTTTGACCCCATGCCTTATCCATAAACCAACTGGGCAAACTGTCAATACCCATTATGAAATAGCTACCAAATCTGACCTGAAAGACCTTCAATCAAAACACTGGAATTTTGATTGGAATTCAAGTTCTCTGAAGAATGCTGTAATATATAAATTGTTGGTTGAGGGTGATTCTGAAATACAGGGATTGATTGCAGTCACGGATAAGCCTGAAGATTACGCTTTGTATATTGATATCGCTGAAAGTGCACCTCACAATATAGGTGAGGACAAAATCTATGAAGGTGTCGGTGGTCATCTCTTTGCTATTGCAGCGATCGAATCCGTCAAGCATGGTTATGATGGATATCTTTTCTTAGATGCAAAGAATGTACAATTAGTGGAATACTATAAGCAAAAGTTCGATGCAACATTAATGGGAATTCCTCATCCGTACAGAATGTATATTGATGAAAGAAGCGCTCATAAACTAATTCAAATCTATACTATGAAGGGAGAATGATCGATGTCTGAACAAGAAATCCGTGATATGAGAGAACTTGATGAACTTGCTGAAAAAGCCGGTGGATATGTAACTCCGATGGGTGATGACAGCGTCCATTATGACTTTCGTAAAATCAATGCTTATTGTAAAGAAAGAGGCATCGAACCTATTGACTTGACGATTCGTGAAATGTCTCAATTTATCATTCATCGTGTTTCTCAATCTGCTTAATCAATTCTAACTGCAAACCGCGCTCTCTATTTGAGCGCGGTTTGCTAATTATGATATTATTTTACAGATTGAATGCGTCTGTCAATCCTTCCAGCTTCGTGTTGTCCTTCTTCACATAATAAAGCTCCGTGATCTCTGTTGTGGTGTGACCGAGGAGATCTGCTACTTGTTTTACTGTCAAACTCTTGATCGTTCCATCGGGCTGTTTGATTCCGTTGATCAAGGTCGTGGCGAAGGTATGTCGTAATGCGTGTAAGCCTTTCAGTTCT
>JAFSRK010000252.1 GCA_017446165.1 Ruminococcus sp. | reverse complement strand
TTTATCATTTTTCAACAAGGGATCAAAAAATGTTCGCTCCGCTCAAAAATATTAATTCTTTGTCGGCAAAATACGCGATCTTCTTGATAACCGCGCCGAAGTCATGTATAATAATCACAGCAACTTTGATCAATCGACGCCCGATGAGGTGATACTATGAACAGCTTTGTCCTGCACGGAGATATCTGCTTTTGTCCGACCCCGAAGCGACTGCTCGCGATCGAGGACGGCTATGTCGTTGTGAGAGACGGCGTCACCGAGCTTTGCTGCGGTGCGCTGCCGGATACGGCGAAGGAGCTGCCGCTGCATGACTATCGCTCAAAGCTCGTCTTTCCCGGCATGGTCGATCTGCATGTCCACGCGCCGCAGTATGCCTTTCGCGGACTGGGCGCGGATATGGAGCTGCTCGAGTGGCTCCGGCACTACGCCTTTCCCGAGGAGGCGAAGTACGGCGATCTGAGATATGCCGACAAAGCCTATTCGATGTTCACCGGCGCCCTGAAAAACAGCGCCACCACCCGTGCGGTGATCTTCGGCTCTCTCCACCACGACGCGACCAAGCTCCTGATGGACAAGATGGAGGACAGCGGCGTTGTGTCCTATGTCGGCAAGGTGAACATGGACCGCAATTCTCCCGACAACCTGTGTGAAACCACCGAGGAATCGTACCGCTCCGCCGAGCGTATCATCCGCGAAACGGCAGGCAAATACCGCAACACCAAGCCCATCCTCACGCCGCGCTTTGTGCCGTCCTGCACCGACGAGCTGCTGAACAGGCTCGGCAGGCTCGCGGAAAAGGAGGACGTCCCCGTCCAGTCGCACCTGAGCGAGAACCCCGAGGAGATCAAGTGGGTCGCCCGGCTTTGCCCCGACAGCCGCTTCTACGGCGAGGTCTACGACAAATACGGATTGTTCGGCAGCAGCACGCCCACCGTGATGGCGCACTGCGTATTTTCCGGCGACGAGGAGATCGCGCTGATGAAGGAGCGCGGGGTCTACATCGCCCACTGTCCCGCGTCGAACATGAACGTCGGCTCGGGCATCGCGCCGATCAGCCGCTACATGCGCGAGGGACTCTCCGTCGGACTCGGCTCGGATATCGCGGGAGGTCAGTCGGAGAGCATCTTCACCGCGATGGTCGAAGCGATGCAGCTCAGCCGCCTGTACCGGCGACACATCGACGGCGAGTCGACGCCGCTGACCTTTGCCCAGACGCTCTACATGGCGACCAAGGGCGGCGGACAGTTCTTCGGCAAGGCGGGATCGTTCGAGCGCGGCTATGAATTCGACGCGATCGTCATCGACGACAGCACCCTCCCCCATCCCCAGCCGCTCACGCTCGCCCAGCGCGCCGAGCGCGCCGTGTGGCTCTCCGGCGACAAAACCGGACTGATCGCCAAATACGTCCGCGGAAACCGGATATTATAACAGCATTGTCACACCGTTCTGATTACAGGACGGTGTTTTTTTCAAAAAAATTCACCCTTGCACGAAATCGACACCCCTCATGCGTATTAAAGGTGAAAGGAGGTACACCATCATTACTATCGGTACCGAACAAGCAGAACGCATTATCAAAAAATATTCCGACATGATCTACCGCATTGCGGTACATAACCTAAAAAACCCCGCTGACGCAGAGGATATCATGCAGGAGGTCTGCCTCACACTGCTGACCAAATGCCCCGTCGACCGCGATGACGCCTATGTCAAGCACTGGCTGATCCGCGTCACGATCAACAAGTGCAGCTCTTTTCGGCGGCAGTTCTGGCAGACAAAGCGCGAAAGTATTGACGATTATCTCCATCTGAGGGCGCCCGAGGAACGCGGCGTGATGGATGAAGTGCTGATGCTCCCGAGAAAGGAGCGCAACATCATCTACCTCTATTACTATGAAAAATACACGATCAAGGAGATCGCCGCGATCCTCGGCATGAATCCGAACACCGTCAGCTCGTCGCTTCAGCGCGCGCGCAAAAAGCTGAAGAATATTCTCACAGAAGGAGGAACTCATCATGAGTGAGAACCGCTACACCCGCACGGTCGACAGCATCACACCGCCCGAAGAATCGGTACAGAAGATGCTCGACGCCGTCAGACAACAGGAACAAAAGGAGAAAATCATCCATATGTCAACACTCAAAAAATCCGTGATCGCAGCGTCACTCGCAGTTGCGATCATGCTGGGAGCCGTATTCGGAATCCCCGCACTCAGCCATCATGACAATCCCTTCACACTCACCGTCAACGCCGCCGAGGTCAGTGACAAAGGCTTCACTAACATCGGCACGCTCGACCCCATCAGCAGCACATGGACGACCGATGACAAAACCGACCGCGTCGTCATTACGGAATTCTTTGAATTCAACGTCAGGGTCGAGGGAGAGAATATCGACCATGTACTGTATACGATTGAAAACGGGAGCTTCGGCACCAATGCAGAGAACGAGTATGATTATTCCGAAAACCTCTACCAGTCCGATATCGTTACCGCAGAGATGGACGAAAAGGACTTCACCTGTCTGTGGCTGAGAGCCGACTCATGGGACAACACGCTCCCCGAAAAAGCGCGTCAGGCGATTCGGGATTGGTATGACCACGCTAATGCGAAGCTTGAGCGATCGTCGGTCCAAGAAAACTACAGCGACGAAAGCTTTGACATCTCTGCGTGTACCAAGACGATCTATGACGCAATTCTTGACAGGCTGAAGATCAACGTTGAGATCACTTTCACTGACGGAAAGGTTGAAAACAAGACGCTTATCTTTACCTGCGACAGCGTCGAAAAGGAAACCGGCATCGAAACCATCAGCGCAAAGCTGATCTGATCCCACACAGCAAAACACCCCCGAGTTATCGCTCAGGGGTGTCGTTATGTTAAAAGTTATATTGATTCAACCGCGAGACAGGTCGATCACCGATCACCGACCACTGACAAACGGTCGCTGTGCGAACGGGCGGGTCAAGACCCGCCCCTACAATTGACCACTGACCACTAACCACTAACCACTGACCACTGATCACTGACCGCTGACAAACGGTCGCTGTGCGAACGGGCGGGTCAAGACCTGCCCCTACAATTGACCACTGACCACTGACCACTGACCACTAACCACTAACCACTGACCACTGACCACTGACCACTAATCACTGACCGCTGATCACTGTTCCGGTTTTGCCCGAGAGGGCGTCGCCGGCGCGGTTGAGGTCGGTGATGATCGCCTGTCTGCCTTTTCCGCCGCTGACGAATCTTGCCGCTGCGCTGACCTTCGGCAGCATGCTGCCTGCGGCGAACTGTCCCTCGGCGATATAGCGCTGTGCTTCGGAGACGGTCATGCGGTCGATGTCGCGCTCGTCGGGGGTATTGAAAGCCACCTTGACCTTCTCCACCGCCGTGAGGATCAACAGCATATCCGCGTTCAGATTCTCCGCGAGCAGCGCCGAGCAGTAGTCCTTGTCGATCACGGCGGCACAGCCCTTGAGGTACTCGCCCTTCTGCCGCACGGGGATACCGCCCCCTCCGCAGCAGATGACCACGGAGCCTGCCATCGACGACGCGCGGATGGCGTCGATCTCGATGATATACTGCGGCATGGGCGACGCGACCACACGGCGCCAGCCTCTGCCCGCGTCCTCGGCGATCGCATAGCCGTACCGATCCCTCAGGCGTTCTGCCTGTTCGCGGGTCATGAACTTGCCGATCGGCTTTGTCGGATGCTTCATCGCGGGGTCGTCGTTGCTCACCTCGACCTGTGTGATGATGGTGACGACCGGCTTGTACATCCCGCGGCGGGTCAGCTCCTTGCGCAGGGCGTTCTGGATATCGTAGCCGATGTACGCCTGACTCATCGCGACGCACATGGACAGCGTCGTCTTTTCCTCGGTGGGATCCTCCAGCAGCAGCGCGTTCATCGCCGCGTCGATCTTGCCGACCTGGGGACCGTTGCCGTGGGTGATGATGATATCGTTGCCGGCTTCGATCAGATCGGCGATCGCCTTCGCGGTGACCTTCACCGCCTCATATTGTTCCGTCAGGGTCTTGCCCAGCGCGTTACCGCCCAGCGCGACGACGATCTTTTTCTTCATAATCGTATAATTCCGTGAGCTGTTCGTGATCGTTGCGAGGTTCTTCAAACATCTTGCGTTCTCTGCCGCGCTTTTCAAGCTCCTCGAGCGCCGCCGCGGGATCCTTCACCTTTGCGAGGAAGATCATCGCCGCGATGATGTAGGGCTTGAACGACGCCTGCTTGTAGAGCGGCACGCGATAGCGGTCGAATACGGAGGCGGCGACCTCGCCCTCCTTGCAGCTGACATCGGTGATATCGGCGGGCAGACAGTGCAGATACAGCGCCTTGCCGTCCTTGGTCAGCGACATCATCTCCTCGGTACACTCCCAGTCCTTGTGCAGGGCGTTTTCCTCGAGGAGCTTCTTCTCGAGCCTGTCGATGCCGTCCATATCGCCGTTACCGTAAAGCTCGGTGCGGACCTCCATCGCGTGGAACGACGCCCAGCTCTTCGGGTACACGATATCGGCGTCCTTGAACGCTTCTTTCATGTCGTTGGTTTTTGAGAAGCTGCCGCCGGACTTCTCGGCGTTCGCCTTGGCGACCTCCTCGACCTCGGGCATGACGTCATAGCCCTCGGGGTGAGCGAGGACAACATCCATGCCGAAGCGGGTGAACAGTCCGATCACGCCCTGAGGCACCGACAGGGGCTTGCCGTAGCTCGGCGAGTACGCCCATGTCATGGCGACCTTCTTGCCCCTGAGGTTCTCGACGCCGCCGAACTCGTGGATGACATGGAGCAGATCCGCCATGCACTGGGTCGGGTGGTCGATGTCGCACTGGAGGTTGACGAGGGTCGGCTTCTGTTCGAGAACGCCGTCCTCATAGCCCTCCCTGACCGCGTCGGCGACCTGCTGCTGATAGGCATGACCCTTGCCGATGTACATGTCGTCGCGGATGCCGATGACGTCCGCCATGAACGAGATCATGTTGGCGGTCTCGCGCACGGTCTCGCCGTGAGCGATCTGGCTCTTACCCTCGTCGAGATCCTGAACCTCGATACCGAGCAGGTTGCACGCGGAGGCAAAGGAAAAGCGGGTGCGGGTGGAATTGTCGCGGAAGTTGGAGATGCCCAGCCCCGAGTCAAAAATCTTGGTCGAGATATTGCGCTCCCTGAGGTCGCGGAGCGCGTCGGCTACCGCAAAGACCGCGTCGATCTCGTCGTCGGTCTTGTCCCATGTCAGGAAGAAGTCGTTTTCATACATGTTGTCGATGCCGAGACCTCTCAGCCTGTCGGCATATTCCTGGGTTTTGCTCATTGATGATATCCTTTCTTTAAGCCTTCCCCTTGGGGAGATTCCCCTGTCAGGGGAAATGGGCAAAGCCCAAAAGGGTTGCCGTTCCTGCAAGGAAAAGGTGTCGCCGAACGGCGACGGATGAGGGGCTGACGCTTCCTCCGGTATACCGGATTCAGTTGCAATTCTCCGCGTAATTCATCGGCACGGCGGCGTAGACTGCCGCACAGCGTACCAGATCCTCTTTCCATGTTCTCTCGTTGGGTGCGTGCGCCTGAGCCTCCGCGCCGGGACCGAAGCCGATGCAGGGGATGCCGTAGCGACCCATGATCGAAACGCCGTTGGTGGAGAAGGTCCACTTGTCGACGCGCGGCTCGCCGTACATACCGAGGTGAGAGGCGACCATCGCCTTTGTCGCGGGGTGATCCTCGGGGATGACCCATGTCGGGAAGTAGCACTCGGTCGGATAGACCAGACCCGTCCACGACGGACGCTCATAGGTATACATGCTGACCTCTGCGCCGTACTTCTTGACGGCGGGGAGATTGCGAACCTCCTCGAGGGCGCTCTGCCATGTTTCACCGTCGGTCAGTCGACGGTCAAGCGAGATCGCCGCAAAGTCCGCGACCGCACAGCGCGAGGGCGAGGTATAGAACTGCTGGGTGACGGTGACGGTGCCTTTTCCGAGGAAGGGATCATAGTGCAGGCGGTCGTTCAGCTCCTTGACGTCCAGCACGATCTCAGCCATCTTGTAGATCGCGTTGTCGCCGCGTTCGGGAGCGGAGCCGTGACAGGACACGCCCTTGACCTCGACGCGGATCTCCATCCTTCCGCGCTGACCGCGATAGATGCCCTTGTCGGTCGGCTCGGTGATGACGACGAATTCGGGGGTGATGTCCATTTCGTTGTGGATGTACTGCCAGCACAGACCGTCACAGTCCTCCTCCTGGACGGTGCCGGTGACCAGCACCTTGTAGCCCTCGGGAATGAGATTCAGATCCTTCATGATCTTCGCACCGTAGACAGCGGATACCACGCCGCCTGTCTGGTCGGAGGTGCCGCGACCGCCGATCTCGGTGTCGGTCTCGTAGCCCTCATAGGGATCGAACGTCCAGTTAGACATCTCGCCCAGTCCGACGGTGTCGATGTGACCGTCAAAGGCGATGATCTTCTCGCCCTTGCCCATCACGCCGTGGACGTTGCCCATCGGATCGGTGAAGGCTTCGTCGAAGCCGAGCTTTTGCATCTCCTGTACGATGCGCTTGGCGACGCCCTCCTCCTCGGCGGACTCGCTCGGGATGGCGACCAGCTCCCTGAGGAAAGCGGTCATGTCCTTTTCATAGTTTTCGGCTGCTTTTTTGATTGCTGAATAATCCATATTGACCCCCTTGTTCTTGGCTTCCCCTCGGGGGGAAGCTGTCAGGCATAGCCTGACTGATGAGGGGCTCGCTTTTCTGCTTGATGTCGGATTCGGCAGGAAATGAACAAAGCTCTGCATCATATAGCTCTTATCTCATACTGAATCATTGATCTAACGGCAGCGTTGTCCCCTCATTCGTCGCCGTACGGCGACGCCTTCCCCCTCGGGGGGAGGCTGTTCTTACCCTTTCATTATACTATATATCACCCCGCTGTCAATTTGATTTTGCTGATTTTCTGAAAAATTTTTTGGTTTTCATAAAAAATGATTGATTATCTTTCCGCCGTGTATTACAATAAAAGTAACAATCACTGCAAAGCGGGAGGAGCAAGCCCCTCCCCTACAAATAAACGGAGGTGATACTTTGCTGAACGAACAACTGAAAAGCACCTTGTTTTCGCTCGCTCACACCATCGCCGCGCACTACGGCAAGAGCTGTGAGGTCGCGGTGCATGATCTGACCGACGACAACGCTGCCGAACACTCCATCATCTACATCGAGAACGGTGAGGTCACCGGCAGAGCGGTCGGCGACGGCGCGTCGAGCGTGGTGCTGGAGCAGCTCTCGGGCGACCATCCCGCCGAGGATCGCGTCGGCTACTTCACCAAGACCTCCGACGGAAAGATCCTGAAATCCTCGACCACCTATATCCGCGACGAGAACGGCAGGGTGATCGCGATCTTTTCCATCAACCACGACATCACCGCCCTTTCGGTGGCGTCGGCGGCGCTCACGGAGATGGTCAGACCCTCCGACAACTCGGGCGAGGTCGAGAAGATCACTCCGCATGTCGGCGAGCTGCTCGACGAGCTGCTGTGGAAATCCACCGAGCTGATCGGCAAGCCCGTCTCGATGATGAACAAGGACGACAAGATGCGCGCCATCCGCTATCTGAACAGTAAGGGCGCGCTGCTGATCACCAAATCCGGCGACAAGATCGCCAAATACTTCGGCATATCCAAATTCACATTATATTCCTATATAGACGTCAAACAGGAGGAAGAACAGCATGATTGACTTTTCCATCAACAAAGAAGGCTTACGACACAATATCGAGAAGGCGCGCGAGAACCACATCGTCATCCCGACCATCAAGCAGATGCAGCGCCCCGAGCTGATCCCCGACGAGATCAAGGAGAAGCTCACCCGCACGGGGCTGTGGGACGTCGATCCGGTCAACCTCTTCCGCATCAGCTGGAAGAACGAGCCGAAGGAGAAGGGCGGACTCTACCGCGAGGTGCCGAACTACATCGAGCTGCCCTCCGCTCTCACCGGCGTGAAGGCGCGGATCTTCGCCATGGTCGGCAAGTGGTTCCCCACCGGCTGCCACAAGGTCGGCGCGAGCTTCGGCTGTCTTGCTCCGCGACTGGTCACGGGTCAGTTCGACGCGACCTATCACAAGGCGGTATGGCCCTCCACCGGCAACTACTGCCGCGGCGGCGCCTTCAACTCGAAGCTGCTCTCCTGTGACAGCATCGCCATCCTCCCCGCCGAGATGAGCCGCGAGCGCTTTGAGTGGCTCTCGAACATCGCGGGCGAGATCATCGCGACCCCCGGATGCGAATCGAACGTCAAGGAGATCTTCGATAAGACATGGGAGCTCAAGCAGCGTCCCGAGGTCATGGTATTCAACCAGTTTGAGGAGATGGGCAATCCGCTGTGGCACTACAACGTCACCGGCTACGCGATGGCGGATGTTTTCGAGGCGATCAAGGGGGAGAATGACCGCTTTGCGGGCGCATGCTTCACCTCAGGCTCCGCCGGCACAATGAGCGCGGGCGACTATCTCAAGGAGCAGTATCCGCACCTGAAGCTCGGCGTCGGCGAAGCGCTCCAGTGTCCCACCATCCTCGACAACGGCTTCGGCGGTCACCGCATCGAGGGCATCGGCGACAAGCACATCCCGTGGATCCACAACGTCAAGAACACCGACATGGCGATCGCTATCGACGACGAGGACAGCCAGCGACTGCTGCGGCTGTTCAACACCGAGGCGGGCAAGGCCTACCTGATCAACACCCTCGGACTCGACAGCGACTTTGTCGAAACCCTCAGCTACCTCGGTATCAGCGGCATCGCCAACATCCTGTGCTGTATCAAGATGGCGAAATACTACGAGCTGGGCGAGCATGACGTCCTCGGTACCGTCCTCACCGACAGCGCCGTGATGTACCAAAGCCGCATCGACGAACTGGGTGAGATGTACGGCGAATACACCGAGCAGGCGGCAGAGCTTGACCACAACCTGCACATGCTCGCACTCAAGACCGACAGCCTCATCGAGCTGCGCTATACCGACCGCAAGCGCATCCACAACCTCAAGTACTACACATGGGTCGAGCAGCAGGGGCGCGACGTCGAGGAACTCAACGCCCTGTGGTACGACACCGAGGGAACATGGGACGCGGTGCATAAGGAAGCAGAGAAGCTCGACGAGCTGATCGAAGCGTTCAACGCCGAAGTGGGAATCATGAAATGAAAAACGTAAAATACTGCAAATGCGTCAAATGCGGGCGCGAATACGATGCGACGCCCGATATCACCACCTGCGACTGCGGCGGGATACTGGACGTCATCTATGACTACGACTATATCAAAACGAAGCTGACCCGGGAATCGCTTTCAGACTGTGCCGACCCCACCATGTGGCGGTACCGCGCGCTGCTCCCGATCGAGGAGGACACCGTGCCTCAGGGACTGCGCGTCGGAGGCTCGCCGCTGTACAAGGCGGACAACCTCGCCGCCGATCTCGGCGTTCGCGCGCTGTATATCAAGGACGACGGAATCAACCCGACCGCATCCTTAAAGGATCGCGCGTCGGCGATGGCAGTCACCAAGGCGGTCGAGGCGGGCTACCGCACCATCGCCTGTTCCTCCACCGGCAACGCCGCCTCGTCCCTCGCGGGCAACGCGGCGAAGGCGGGACTCTCCACCTATATCTTCGTTCCCGACCGCGCTCCCAAGGGCAAGATCGCCCAGCTGATGATGTTCGGCGCGAACCTCACCGCCGTGCGCGGGAGCTACGAGGAGACCTTTGAGCTGAGTAAAAAGGCGATCGACAAATACGGCTGGTATAACCGCAACGCCGCGATCAACCCCTATCTCAGCGAGGGCAAAAAGACCGTCGCTCACGAGATCATCGAACAGCTCGGCTTCAAAGCCCCCGACTATGTGGCGGTATCGGTCGGCGACGGCTGTACCATCGCGGGCGTGTACAAGGGACTGTACGACATGTACATGGTCGGGCTGACCGACAAGATCCCGCGCCTGATCAGCGTACAGGCGGAGGGCTGCTGTCCGATCAACACCGCCGTTGCGACCGGCGAGCCGTGGACGCCGCAGGAGGAAAACACCTATGCGGACAGCATCGCCGTGGGTGTGCCGCGCAACGCCGACAAGGCAATCAAGGCGATCATCGACTCGAACGGCATCGTCGTCAACGTCAGCGACGACGAGATCCGCGAGGCTCAGCGGTACCTGGCGAAGAACGCGGGCGTATTCGGCGAGCCGGCAGGCGTGACCGCGACCGCGGGACTCTTGAAGCTCAGCCGCGAGGGCAGGCTCGATCCCGACGCGACGATCGTGTCCGTCGTTACCGGAAACGGTCTCAAGGACATCGAGAGCGCGATCAAAAACTGCGGCGAACCTGTCAGCTGCGGCAACGACCTCGAAGAATTCGAGTCAAAATTCAAACTTGCATAATACAGAAAAGGGACTGTCGCAAAACAAAAAATGTCATTCTGAACGGACACGCGTGTCTGTGAAGAATCTGAAAGTGCATACTTTTCCGTTAGATTACACATGAAAGGTGTAATGAAGTTGGATAGATTGCACTGTAAGATTCTTCGACAAGCTCAGAATGACACTAAAAGGGGCTATCGCGTTTCTTAGTGCGACAGCC
>JAFSRK010000251.1 GCA_017446165.1 Ruminococcus sp. | reverse complement strand
CGGTCGGAGCCTGAGTCGGCGCTTCGGTCGGAGCCTGTGTCGGCACTTCGGTCGGAGCCTGAGTCGGCACTTCGGTCGGAGCCTGTGTCGGCGCTTCGGTCGGAGCCTGTGTCGGCGCTTCGGTCGGAGCCTGAGTCGGCGCTTCGGTCGGAGCCTGTGTCGGCACTTCGGTCGGAGCCTGAGTCGGCACTTCGGTCGGAGCCTGTGTCGGCGCATCGGTGGGCGCTTCTGTCGGCTCGGCGGTAGGATCGTAAGGAGTCAGAGCGGGGATACCACCCTCCGCTTTCTTGAGCGGATCGACAACCTCGCCGTCATAGAGATACTTATGCTCGTCCGCGCCGGCGATCGTATTCAGGACGTTGCGGATCTCATAGGTGCCCTCGGCGGCAGTCACCTTGAACTGCGCCCGGATCAGAATGGAATCATCGGTGTTGAAGTCCATGCCGTCCGCATTCGAGTAATTGTACTTCATGTGACCGGGTTCGACCATCCTGGTGACTGCGGACAAAGCCAGTCGGTAGAGGATCATCGATTCTTCGAGGTCAAAAGGATTTTCGGGGATGATCAGCTCGAGTCCCTCGGCATCATAGAAAAACTCCGCCTGCAGAGAACAGAGCTTCTCGCCGGTGTTGAGATAATAGACATAGTTGAAGGTATCGCCCTGCTTCACCTTGTAGGTCACGCCGTCGGCGACGATCAAGACCTCGCCGCTCTCCTCAGCCGCGGCAAAGGTCAGCGGGACAGCGGTGATGATCAGCGCAAGAGTAATGATAACAGCCAATAATTTTTTCATAGGATCACCTCGTAGCAGTGGATGTTGATAGTTATTTGATCAGACCCGCGGTGTATTTGTACGCCAGCACGCGGGTGCAAGCCTGTTTGAGAATGTCTTCGCCGATGGTACCATCGTTCACGGCGGCCAGGATCGCGTTGTAGGCGGAGCGGTAGTCACGCGCGATGACGATATCGTTGCCCGCGAGGATCGCCGCGACCGCGACGTTTTTGCCGTCGGCATAAGCGGAGTAGTCCCCGTCGTCAATGATATCGGTGACGGCGATGCCGGAAAAGCCGACCAGCTGACGCAGCTCCTGATGGAGCGCGGAGGACAGGGCGGCGGTGTGGGTCGCGTCGATGGACTTGACGACAACGTTGGACATCAGCACAAAGTGCGCGCCATCGTCGACGCCCGCCTTGAACGGCGCATAGTCGGTGTTGCGGATGGTGTCGGCGTCACGGGTGTCGATGACGGCGGTGCCGTTCGCCTGAGCCTCGGAGGCGGCGGAATCCGGTATCGTGCCGTAGCCGGGGAAGTGCTTGAGCGCGACGGACACGCCCTTCGCCTGGACATGCTTTGCACAGTATCTCGCAAAGTCCGAGACGGTGTTCACGTCGTCGGACAGCGAGCGGGTGTACATGATCTGGTCATAGGCGTTCGGCATATCGACAACGGGCGCAAGGTTCAGGTTGATTCCGAGGTCATGCAGGAACGTCGCCTTGTCAAGCTCGGTCTTCTCGACCTCCCGGATACCGCCCAAGGCAAGGATGTTGCGCGGGGAATCATAGCTCTTGTCGGTGATGCCGCCCGCGTTCGAGACGGTGCATTTCTCGCCGCCCTCCTCGGTCACGGCGAGGATCGGAGCAACAGCGGCGTCGGCGGAGATCGCCGCGAGACCCTCTTTGATCTCGTCGGCGGACTTGTAGCTGAACGCGGCGCCCTCGAGGAGGTAGCCCGCGAGGTTATAGTGAGCGAGATCGGCGGAGCCGGTCGTCATGTCGGAGCAGACGCCCATCAGCACCTGACCGACCATCTGTTCACGGCTCATGTTCTCAACAGCCGCATTCGCCTTGTCATAGCCCGCGGCAAAGACGTCGGCAGCGGACGGCGCGGGAGTGACGGGATCCGCGGCGGCAGTCGCCTGTTCGGACGCGGGATCAGCGATCGGAGCCGCTTCGGTGGGGACAGGCTCGGCGACGCTGCGCGAGTCGATATAGTGCCACAGCGAGAAGCCGAAGACGCCGCCTCCGATGAGCAGCAGAATCACGGAAATGATCACAAATTTCTTCATCGTGTACCTCCTGAGCGCGGACAGAGTCAGCCCGCATAGATATACATGATAATTATACCATGCAAATCCTGCGTTTTCAATGTGCTAAACGAATAATAATGCAAAGTTTTTATGAATACGACGCGCTTTGGCGCCGCTTGACAGCAAAGGGCTTTTTGATTAAGATAGTACATGGATTTTGCAAAGGTTGTGGAAGGTTATGAAGAAGAACAACGTGCTGTCGTCGGCGCTGCTGCTGACGGCGGCGATCATCTGGGGGTTCGCGTTCGTCGCTCAGAACAAGCTTGCGGACACGGTGCTTCCGTTCACGGTCAACGCGGTGCGTTCGCTGATCGCGTCGGTCGCGCTGGTGCCTGTCGCGTACTTCACGCGGCGCGCGCGGGGCTTGAAGCTCACAGAAAGCGCGAAGCCCGACCGCAGACGGCTGATCAAGGCGGGGGTATTCTGCGGCGTGCTGCTGTGCATCTCGGTGAACCTCCAGCAGTTCGGCATCGCGCTGTATCCCGAGGGAGCGCCCGTCGAGGCTCACAGCGGGTTTCTTACCGCGCTGTACATCCTGTTCGTGCCGATCTTCGGGCTGTTCATGAAAAAACGTCCGTCAAAATTCGTGCTGATTGCGGTCGGCGTCGCACTGGTCGGACTGTATCTTCTGTGCCTGTCCGACGGCTTCGATTCCCTCTACACCGGGGATATCGTCGTGCTGATCTGCGGCATGTCGTTCGCGCTGCAGATCCTGTGCATCGATCACTACATCGACTCGGTTGACGGCGTGAAGCTCAGCTCCATCCAGTTTCTGGTGTGCGGACTGCTCTCGACGGTACTGATGCTGATCTTTGAGAAGCCCGATGTGAACTCGGTGCTGTCCGCATGGCAGCCGCTGTTGTATCTGGCGCTGTTGTCCAGCGCGGGCGGCTATACGCTCCAGATCATCGGTCAGAAATACTCGTCAAGCCCGACCCTCGCCTCCATCATCATGAGCATGGAGAGCGTGTTCGCAACGATCGGCGGCATCCTCTTCATGGGAGTCATCCCCAAGACCGCCGAGCTGATCGGCTGCGGCGTGATGTTCCTCGCGATCGTGATAGCACAAATTCCGGGGAAAGCAGAAGATAATTAGGAATTAGAAATTAGAAATTAGGAATTATTATTCTTTGCAGGGTAAATAGAAAACGAGAGGTGCTGACACTATGATCAGCACCTCTTTTCTTGTGAACGAAGCGTT